>JBAYNL010000008.1:0-19706 GCA_041678805.1 Candidatus Altimarinota bacterium
TGGTATCGTGAAAACGATTAAGAGGCTTTCTCGTGAGGCTCATGTGGGGCACGCAGGTACCCTTGATCCTTTGGCGACGGGACTTTTGATTTTGGCTTTGGGGGAAGCGACAAAGTTGTTGGAATATTTTATTGGTTCTGATAAGGAATATGAAGTTTCGGCTTGTTTTGGGAAAGAATCTGATACGTATGACGCTGAAGGGAAGATTATATCCGTTGACGAGAAGATGTTTTGTGATTCGGAAGAAATTACATCAGTGATTAAGAAAAAATTTATGGGGGAAATAGACCAGATGCCTCCTAAATATTCAGCTTTGAAAGTAAAAGGGAAGAGGGCGTGTGATATTTTGAGAAAAGGGGGAGATGTTGAACTTAAGGCTAGAAAAATATTGGTATCTCGTTTTGACTTGAAGGAATTTGATTGGCCAAATGTTTCTTTTAGAGTGAAATGCGGAAGCGGTACTTATATTCGTTCTTTAATTCATGACTTAGGAAAAGAATTGAAATGTGGAGCTTATGTAACGGTGTTACGTAGGACTAAGGTGGGGGATTTTTCTGTGGATTGGGCTAAAGACGTGAGTTATTTCGAGGAAAAAATTGAGCGAATTGAAAAAAGTTTGCTTTCTTTGGAATTGATAGGTGAAAAATTTAAGAAGATTGAGTTGGCAGAAGATGATTATGATGGATTAAAAAATGGGGGAATAGTGGTGAATAAAAAATTTGAACAGACAGGGTTTCTCGAAGCGCCGGTGATGGCATACTGTAACGATCTTTTGGCTGGAGTCGTTGAGCTTTCAAAAGATCAAAAAGGAATTAAATTTAGAAAAATGATTGTGAGATAGGGGGCTTCCATATTAAAATGCGACAAAGTAAAAAATCTATTTCGATATGAATTTTATTCAAATTATTACTCAGTATGGTGGTCAGGCGCTCTTTGCTTTTTGTCTTAGTTTTTTGCTGGTGATAATGGCTTTGTTTGTTTATCCAAAATTAAAATTAATGGATCGACCATGGAAATATGGGATCAATCGAAAGCCGATTCCATACTATGGTGGATTGATGATGTTTTTGGCTTTTGTGATTTCGGTTTTATATTTTGTAGATGTTAATGCTCAGGTTTTGGGGCTTATTTTGGGAAGTGGAATTATTGTAGTGGTGGGTTTTTTGGATGATTATTTCAATCTTAGTCCTTTAGTTAGGCTTTTTGCTCAATTTGCGGCTGCGTTGCTTTTGGTGCATTTTGGAATAGTAATTTTTTCAATAAATATTCCTCTTTTTGGAGTGATCAGTTTTAGTTCTCCGCTAGTCCATGGGTTTGCGGTGGTTAGTGCAGCATTTACGATTGTTTGGGTGATGACAATTGTGAATGTGATGAATTTTTTGGATGGAGTAAGTGGGCTCAATAGTGGGGTGACTTTTATTGCGGGATTAACATTGTTTTTATTGAGTATTAATCCGGGATTGCATGCCGATCCTGCGGCTCAAGGTAATGTTGCGACAATTGCTTTGATAATTTCGATGATTTCTTTGTCCTTTTTGTTATTTGATTTTCCTCCAGCGAAAATTTTGATGGGAGATACGGGGAGTACATTTTTGGGGTATGTCTTGGCGACGCTTGCTATTTTTTCGGGAGGAAAAGTGGCTACGGCTTTCTTAGTTTTGGGAATTCCAATTTTAGATATGGTTTGGGTGGTTTTAAGAAGGGTTTTCTCGGGCCAAAAATTTTGGAAAGGGGATTTGAAACATTTACATCATCGAATGCTGGATTTTGGAATTAAGCCGTGGTTAGTGGTAACGATTTATTTAGTCGTTTCAGCTATTTTTGGGTTTAGTGCGGTAATTTTGGTTTCTAGTCAGCAAAAAATGTTTATGGTGATTGGACTTGTTGTTTTGATGCTTCTTTTAGCTACGGCATTGGTTTTTCTTCCTGCTAAGAAAAATCAGTAGGATCCTCTTTTCCCTCAATAGGGATTTCCTCTCTGCTCTACGAAAAATGTCCTCATTTTACTTGCGGGCATTTTTTCTTGAGCAGAGTCCTTCGTTACGGCAAACAGGTGAGTTTGCCTTCACTTTGGATCGAAAATCTCACAATTTCTATTTGTTTTTGGCTTTGGAATCATGTATAAAGTAGTCTGCTTTGAGATTGGGCAAATAAAGATTTTTTTATGGCGGATATTATCGAAGATATTAAATCCCGGCTTGATATCGTTAGTTATATTTCTTCTTATGTTCAGTTAAAGAAAACTGGAAGGAATTTTAAGGGTTGTTGTCCTTTTCATAGCGAAAAAACTCCTAGCTTTATCGTGAGTCCGGAAAAACAGATTTTCCATTGTTTCGGATGTGGCAAAGGAGGTGATCTTTTTGCTTTTGTGAGAGAAACTGAGGGAGTTGAGTTCACAGAGGCTTTACAGATTTTGGCTGATAAAGCGGGCCTTAAGGTAGAGAAATTATCTAAATTTGAAAAACAAGAAAGAAGTGAAAAAGATGATTATTATCATGCTCATGAGTTGGCTTGTGACTTTTTCGAAAAACAGCTTTTTGATACTAAGGATGGTGAAAAAGTTTTGAAATATTTAAAGAATAGAGGGCTTACTGATGAAACCATTAAAGAGTTTCGCATAGGGTTTGCGCCTGATGAATATGAACTTTTGTATCCTCATTTGCTTAAGAAAGGCATAAAAAAAGAGATTATTGTTAAATCTGGGTTTGCTTCTTCCAAAGGAATAGGTGATGACAAGATTTTTGATAAATATCGTGCTCGTTTGATGATCCCAATTTTTGATTATATGGGCAAAATTTGTGGGTTTGGAGGACGGACTTTGAAGGATGAGCAGATGCCAAAATATTTAAATTCACCTGATAATATTATTTATAATAAGAGTAAGCTTTTATTTGGGCTCTCACGATCTAAAAAATATATTAAGGAAAATGATAGTGTGATTTTGGTGGAGGGCTATTTTGATATGATTTTGCCATATCAGGCTGGGGTAAGAAATATTGTAGCGACCAGTGGGACTGCTTTGACACAGGATCAGATTAGAATTGTGAAAAGATTGACCAGTAATGTTGTAACATGTTTCGACACCGATTCTGCCGGATTTGAAGCCACAAAAAGATCTTATTTTTTGCTTCAAAATGAAGAGATGCATGTAAAAACTGTGTGGCAGTTAGATAAGAAAGATCCTGCTGATTATGTGGTTGATCATGGTGAAAAATTTATGGATGTGATTAAAGGAGCAAAGGACTTTGTGAGTTTTTATATTGAAAAATTGGTAAACTTAAACGATGTTTCGAGACTTGATGGTCGTAGAAATATTTTAAAAGAAATGGTGCCGATATTTAAAAACATGGCTTCGACTTCAAAAGATTTTTATATTAGACAATTTGCGGAGATGACAAATATTAGCGAAGTTTCTTTATATGATGACATTGAAAAGTTTAAATTGCCGATGAATCATCCGGCTAGAGAGTTTGAAGCTGTTGCTGAAAATTCAACAAAAGTGTCTATCGAGGAATTAGTTTTAGCTGTGCTTTTGAGATTTCCAGCAGTGTTTCATAAATCCTTGGAATTGGTTACTGAAAAAGACTTTAAGGAGAGCGAGAAAAACATTTACAATGAGCTGGTCGACCAGTATAATTCGGCACGAACTCATTTTAGAGAATGGAATTTCGATCAAGGATTATTGGCTAAGGAAAGGGAAAAGATTAACGTGACTCTGCTTTATGCAGAAGATAAGTATGGTGAGTTTTCAGAAGAAGCGGTTTCGGTTGAGTTAGGAAAACTGGTTGACAAACTTAGGAAAGATTGCAAAAACAAGAGACTGAAGAATATTGAGTTTGAGATAAAGGAGGCTGAAAATGCTGGAGAAAAGAACCGATTATTAGCATTATTGATGGAGCAACAGGAGTTGCTTTCAAAGTAATTTTTTTATCAAAGTACTATGGCAAGAACTGCAAAGTTTATAGCTCAACCTTCTGACGACCAGTTGTCAAAATTTTCGAAAGAGGTTCAAGACCTCGTAAAGAAAGGAAAAGCTCAGGGTTTCGTTACTCAGGAGGAATTGCTTAAGGCGATGCCAAATGCTGAGGATGATTTGATCCTGTTGGACGAAATCTATAGTTTGTTTATGGATTTGGGAATTGAGGTAATTGATACTCGCGAGTTTCTTCTTTCTGATGAAGAGTGGAAAAAGACAGACGAATTGGTAACTGAGGGGGAGGTTGAAGAGGATGTTCCGGTTGATCGTCATGCAAAGAAGGAGAAGAAAGTTAGAGAGGCGGCGGAATTTAAAGAGATTGCGAATGATTCAATTAGGCTTTATCTTTGCGAAATTGGAAGGGTAAAACTTCTTACAGCAAAGGAGGAGGTTGATTTGGCTAGACGTATAGCTAAGGGGGATCAGTCTGCAAAAGGAAAATTGGCAGAAGCAAATTTGAGATTGGTTGTAAGTATTGCAAAAAAATATATTGGAAGAGGGCTTTCTTTCTTGGATTTGATCCAGGAGGGAAATATTGGATTGTTTAGAGCAGTTGAAAAATTTGATCCAAACAGAGGATTTAAGTTTTCTACATATGCTACTTGGTGGATTCGTCAGGCAATTACACGTGCTATTGCTGATCAAGCTAGAACAATTCGTATTCCGGTGCACATGGTTGAAACTATCAATAAATTGACTCATGCACAAAGACGTCTTGTTCAGGAGCTTGGTCGTGAGCCTCTTGTTGAAGAGTTGGCTGCGGAAATGGATATGGATATTAAAAAAGTTCGTCATATTTTGAAAATTTCTCAGGATATTGTTTCTTTGGAAGCTCCTGTGGGAACAGAGGAAGATAGCAAACTTGGAGATTTTATTGAAGATGACGAAGCTCTTTCTCCTGCAGAGTCTACAAATCGTCAATTACTCAAGGAAAATATTCATGAAATGTTACAATATCTTTCTCCTCGTGAAAGAAAAATCATTGAAATGAGATTTGGGCTTAAGGATGGAGTTGGGCATACTCTCGAAGAAGTTGGTCAAGAATTCCATGTCACTCGTGAACGTATTCGTCAAATTGAGGCTAAAGTTTTACAAAAGTTGAAAGAACATCCAACAAGTGTGAAGATTCGTCCTCACTAAAATTAACATATTAATTAACTAAATTTAGATATGACAAAAAAAGATGATAAAAAAAAGAAGAAGACTGTTACGACTGATATTATAGTAGAGCAGCTAGAGCATGAACATGAAGAAATTGTGACAGAAGAGGGGAAGAAGGTGACTTTGGTTACAAAGGAGGGTCTTGATAAGTTGGTGACTGAATTGGGGCATTTGAAAGATGTTAGAAGAAGAGAGGTGGCTGCCAGAATTAAGGAGGCTATTTCTTATGGAGATCTTTCCGAGAACTCAGAGTATGAGGAAGCAAAGAATGAGCAGGCTTTCGTGGAAGGAAGAATTATGGAATTAGAAGATAAGGTTAAGACTGCGAAAATTATTACAGAGAAAACGAAAATTACTAAGACTGTTCAAATTGGGAGCACTATTTCTTTGAAGAATATTACTAAAAAGAAGGATGAACTTGAGGTTTATACGATTGTGGGAAGTGAGGAAGCGGATCCATTTAATGGTAAGATTTCAAATGAATCACCGGTTGGTAGAGTTCTTTTGGATATGGAAAAAGGGGATAGAGTAAAAGCAATTGTTCCAGCAGGAACAGTAGAATATGAAATTGTGAAGGTGGATTAAGAGTTGAGTTTAAAGAATGACCAAAGAAAAAGCACTCTTTAGAAGGAGTGCTTTTTTTATTGTTTAAGATTGAAAGTTCTTGTTACTTTTTGTTTGGAAGGTAGGAACTATTGGCTTTTTTTGTTGGATGTGCCATTTCAAAATTAATTTTCTCTTTTGGATAAATTACTTTGTACGCTTTGATGTATCTATATGCGAAAAACAGGAATAAGGCAATAATTGCATATAACCATATTCTCATTGAAAAATAAGGGATGTTTTCATAACGAACCAATAGATAAACTAATGAAAGGATTGCAATTAAGATTAATCTCTTTGATAAATTTTTAAATAGTCTTTTAAATGCGAAATCAGTTTTCTTTTTATTGCGATATATGACAGAAGTAGCTATCGCAATTACTAATAATAGAACGATAAAAATTGCTATAGGAATATAGTAGTTAAATTTTGTTCCTGGAATTGCTTGGAAGAAATAATAAAAGAAATTTTTTAATGCAGACATTGTAGTTACTTGTTAGGGGTATTGTGTGAAACTTTTTTTGTGTGCTTATTATAGCGAATATATAAAAATGTTCCAGCTAAGATTGCTAAAATTAGTGAAAATATTTGTGGCACTCTGATATCAAAGATTGTCCAAACATCATCTCCGCGGAAAAATTCCTCTAAAAACTTTAAAATTCCATAAAGAGCGATTCCTCCTAATCCGATGATGCTGGGAAAAGAAAGGTTTTTTAGCCTTTTGAGGTGAGGAGCTAAGATTAAGCCTGTGGCGAGTAAAGTACAGTAGATAAAGTTGTAAATTTGGGTTGGATGGATGGGAACGGTGTATTTTATGGCAGGACTTTCAAAATTTACTCCCCAAGGGAGGGAAGTTTCTTTGCCATAGTTGATTCCTTCAAAAAATGCTCCAATTGAGCTAATCCCAATTCCTAGAATGAGAGCGGGAATAAAAGCGTCTAGCCATTTCCAAAAGTCTTGATCTTGTTTTTTACAGAGAAAATATAGGCATAAAAGAAAGGCAATGATTCCTCCTCCAAGGTTTAAACCTTTATCCCAGATATAAAAAATGGATAAAAAGGTATCTTTTGTTATTTGATAAAAATAGATGTCGTAATTTTCTATTAAACCGGAAATTCTGGCGCCTAAGATAGTCCAAAGAGTTAGAATTCCAGAATGGTCGCTTAAAAATTGTAATTTAAGACCATCTCTTGCTGCTATTTTAACTAAAACAATACTGGAAACCATTACTGCTATTAAGAAAAATACCCAGAAGGTATTTATAACGAAATAGTTTGTTTGAAATAAAACTGGATTCATTTTTAGAAATTAAGTAATGCAATAGTGCTGGCGATGAAGAATACAGGAATTAGAATTAGATTCGCAATAAGGCTTTTTTTGAAGAAGTTAACTTTGAGAGAAGTTACTGAATGTAGCAAAAATATTATAACCAGAATGTATTTGAAGGTGTGACTTTCATAAACAGTAATGCTTTTCGGTATAGAAGGTAGGCCAAAGTCCTTTGTTGTTAAGTAAATTGCGATGAAGTAGTAAATGATATAAAAGGCTAATAGCCAGCCTGTTAAGGCGTTGAGCTCTTTTACGAATGAGGAAAGAAATGATTCTCCTCCTATGATTAATGATTCTTTTCTTTTTTTATCTCTAATTTCTTTTTTGATTCGGGTTATTTCTACTTTGGCTTTTTTGCGAGTAGCCCAAACTGTTTTCATTGATGCTTTGATTTTCTCTTTGTATTCCGGACTGGATTCTTTGAAATATAATTTTATAAAGTTAAAAATCTGGCTGTTATATCCGCTAATTTGTTCTTGTAGTCTTCTTATCTCTGGCGGTATTGCGAAGAATTCTTTAATGTTTTCGAGTCTTCTGTAGATGAATTTTATAAAGAAATTTTGGCTGTTTTTGTTTTTTTCTTCCCATTGATCTATTCTTTTAGTGATGTCATCTCCAAGTGAAGGGGGTGCTACAGTTCTTTTTAAGCTATCTAATAAATCTCTGGTTTTCATTTCCAGTTCCAACTGTTTGTCGTTTAATCCTTTCTCTTTTAGACTTTTTTCTTGTGATCGTAAGAAAATTAAAAGTTCCTCTGTAGAGGCTAGGATATATTCTAAATTACTGCTGTGTTTTATTCTTAAAATTTTGTTAATTTTTTTGTTAATTTCTGCTTTTTGAGCTTTGTCGAAATCTTGATCAAATTCTTGAAGGATAGTATTAACGCTTTCGAGAACATGTTCGATTTTTTCTTTAGTAAACTGTTCTTGTTTTTCTTCTTCAATGGTTTTTATTCTTTGTTCTTTCGCGGCAGTTTCTTCTTCTAGGTTCAGGGCTTCTTGGAATTTTTTGATGCCAATGATGCGGGCTTTTGAGATTTCGTTTTCAGTTGATCCATCTTTCCAGATTGCTGTTACCGTAAGGTCATATTCTTTAGTAAGTTTTTTGAAAGTTTCTTCTTCATCGATGGCCGGAATTGTGCCAGTGATCTCTTTGGAATGTTTATCAAGAGCTTCAAATGCGAATTTTTGGATATCTTTTGATTCTGGGGCTATTTGCTGTCCTTGTTGAACAAGGTCCAAAATCGAAAATCCGAGGTTGTTTAATTCGGAACGAGCGGTAGTTTCATCTGGGACTTCAATTGTTCCGCTAAGTTTTTTACCGTCTTTATTTGCTACTGTATATTTGAAAATTGGCATAAATTTGTACTAAAAACAAGATATCCAAATGTCTTGGTTTATTGTACCAGATTGCAAATCTTTTACAAATGAGTGATTGAATATTTGATTGCTGCTTCGACTAATCCCTTGAATAGTGGATGAGGTCTGTTTGGCCTGGATTTGAATTCTGGGTGGAATTGACTGCCAATCATGAATGGATGGTCTTTTAGTTCAGCAATTTCCACGAGGTTTTGTTGTGGATTGATACCTGGGAATAACATGCCGTTTTTTTCTAAAGATGCCTTGAATTTGTTATTGAATTCGTATCTGTGGCGATGACGTTCTGAGATCATTGATTCTCCGTATAATTTATAGGTTTTATTGCCTTTTTTGAGTTTGCAAGGATAGGCGCCAAGTCGGAGTGTCCCTCCTTTAGCACGATATTTTGATTGCCCTGGGAGGAAATGAATGACATAATTTTGTTTGCCGTTTTTGCCGTTTTCATCAAATTCTTCTGATGTTATTTTTGGATTTTTCAAAACGTATCTAGCGAATTCAATGGTCATTACTTGCATTCCGAGACATAGTCCTAAATAAGGGACGGAGTTTTCTCTTGCGTATTTTGCGGCCATAATTTTACCTTCTGTTCCTCTTGATCCAAATCCTCCCGGAACAACAATTCCCTGTACTCCTTTTAGGGTGTCCCAAGTTTCTTTATCGTTTTCTTCTAGTTTTTCAGCGTTTACCCATACCAATTCCATGTCTCTTTTTTGGTGGTAGCAAGCGATTTTGATTGATTCAATGACGCTTAAGTAGGCATCATCTAATCCGGTATATTTACCGACAAGAGCGATTTTTAATTTATCTTTTTCTGCTTTAATTTTTTCAACTAAATCTTCCCATTCTTTTAAGTTTGGTTTTAGATTGCCGAGTTTTAGCTTCTTGGCAATGATGTTTACAATATTATATTTTTGATAATTTAAAGGAACTTCGTAAATGGAACTTACTGTTGGGGCAGGGATTACACATTCTGCTTCAACGTCGCAAAATAATGAAATTTTCTTAGTATGTTCTTTTTTGATTGGTTTATCGGCTCTTGCTAAAATAATATCTGGTTGAATTCCGATGGAGCGAAGTTCTCTTACTGAAGCTTGAGTTGGTTTTGTTTTTAGCTCTTTAGATCCTCCTAGGTAAGGAAGGAGCGTTAGATGAACGAATAGAGTGTTATCTTGCCCAAGTTTTGTTCTTAACTGTCTAATTGCTTCTAGGAAGGGGAGTCCTTCGATATCTCCGACGGTGCCGCCTATTTCAACTAACATTACTTCACATTTGCTTTTCTCGGCAGCTTCGGTGATGCGATTTTGAATTGCGTCTGTGATATGGGGAATAATTTGAATTGTTCTTCCGAGGAAAAGGCCTTTGCGTTCTTTTTCAATAACTTCATCATAAATTTTACCGGTAGAGGCTGAAGAAAGTTTACTTAAATTTGTATCAATAAATCTTTCATAATGACCAAGGTCTAGATCAGTTTCTCCGCCATCATCTGTGACAAAAACTTCTCCATGTTGAAATGGGCTCATGGTTCCCGGATCGATATTGATATAAGGGTCCAGTTTTTGAGTGAAGACTTTGAGACCGGAGGCTTTTAAGAGAGCTCCTATTGAGGAACTTGCGATTCCTTTCCCTAGGGAGCTGCACACACCACCAGTAACAAAGATGTATTTACACACTTATAATTTTTAGAATTAAAAAATGTTTTGCCCTTTGCAGTGTAATTTAATCGAAGAAGGAGAAAAGTGCAACTGGAAAATTTTACGATTTTATAATCTATAAAAAAAAGACACTCTTTTTGAG
The DNA here is from genome assembly GCA_041678805.1 of Candidatus Altimarinota bacterium. Lineage (GTDB taxonomy): Bacteria > Patescibacteriota > Gracilibacteria > UBA1369 > LOWO2-01-FULL-3 > CAINDQ01. Next base: position 10,243 of record JBAYNL010000008.1, read on the forward strand.
GAGAGTGTCTTTAAAAATATTTCTTTTAAATTTATTTTTTGCAGCATTCACTATCACCATCTTTGCAACATTTGCAAAAGAGGGCGTGGAAAGCAAAAGCTATTGCAGCTAATCCAACTAGCAAATAAACGATATTTTCTGCTGTTGGGAATTGTCCAAGAAGTAAATTTACTAAGTTTAGATTTTTGTCTAAAAATCCACCTAAGCCAACTAATCCCCAGTTTAAGCCGCCTACAATTAATAGTAAGCCCATAATCATGCAAGGGATTTTGCATTTAGAAGAACCACAACACATATGTTTTGAGGTTATGAAATAAAACTAATCGAATTGTAATGCGTTTGTGGTAATTAGGCAAACTTTGGAGATTGTCGTATTTCTATAAATATCCAATCTGTTTTTTTGCTTCTTCCAAAGTTTTTGTGGCAACTTTTTTCGCTTTTTTTGCGCCTTCTTCAAGAACTCCGTAGACATAATCTTTTTTAGGATAGATTTCTTGGTACTTGGTACGAGCTTCGGAGAAGTGTTCTAAAATTTTATTCAGCAATTGCTTTTTGCTGTCTCCGTAGCCGAATCCACCCTTTTTATATTTATCGCAAATGTCTTTAATTTCAGCTTTGTTCGCAAGGAGTTTGTAAAGTTTTACGACATTGCAAGTTTCAGGATCTTTTGATTCTTCGAGGCATTTGGAATCGGTAACAATATTCATTACTTGTTTTTTGAGAATTGGTTCGTCTGCAAAAATTTCAATTGTATTGCCATATGATTTGCTCATTTTTTGACCGTCTATTCCGGGGACTACGGCAACGTTTTCTTTGATAAGTGGTTCGGGAATTTTGAAAGTATCTCCAAAAATATTATTAAAATTTTGGGCAATATCGCGGGACATTTCGATGTGTTGTTTTTGGTCTTGGCCAACTGGAACTAAGTCTGGTTGATAAAGTAAAATGTCAGCAGCTTGTAATACAGGATAATTAAATAAGCCTACTGAAATTTCTTTTTTACCTTTTTCTACGGCATCTTTCCAGGCATGAGCTCTTTCTAGATATGGCATTTTTACAATACAATCAAAAATCCAGCAAAGCTCAGCGTGTTCAGAAACGTCAGATTGTTTAAAGAAGACTGTTTTATTTGGATCGAGACCTAGGGCTAAATAACTTACTGCTAAATCATAAGTTTGAGAGCGCATTTTGTCGGCATCTTTTACTGTGGTCAAAGCGTGCAGATCTGCGATAAATAAAAAAGCTTCAAAATCTGTTTGCATTTCAATGTGTTGACGCATTGCGCCTAGGTAATTTCCTAAGTGTGGACGACCGCTTGGCTGTACGCCAGAAAGTATTCTTTTCATTTTAGGTGATGGATATAGGATCGATGTCTATTTTGATCTCGGGATCTATTATATATTCTTTTGGAAGTTTTTCTAATGTTTTGTGAGGAAGAGAGGTGTTTGATCTGTCTTTGAGGAGGATGATGTATTGATATTTACCTCGAAGACGAGTGATGTAGGCAGGGTAAGAGGTGATTTCGAGGTCGTCGTTTTGGTCTATTTCTTGAGCTAATTTCAAAATCACGCTTTCTAACTTGTGAGTTTTCTCTTTGCATTTTTGGAGAGAAGTATTTTGAATTTTTATTTTTGCTAATTGACTGAAAGGTGGTTGATTTAATAATTTTCTTTGGGTAATTTCGTATTTGAAGAAATTTTCGTAGTCGTATTTTTGAACATAAGCGAGAGTGAAGTTGTCAGGATTGTATGTTTGAATAATCACTTTACCTTTTTGACTGGCTCGTCCGGATCGTCCTGCTACTTGAGTCATTAGTTGAAAATTTCTTTCGTTGGTTCGGAAGTCTGGAATGTTTAAGCCGATGTCTGCAAGGACTACGCCTACTAAATTTACTTTTGGGAGATCAAGTCCTTTTGCGATCATTTGTGTTCCGACTAAAATATCAGCTTTGTGTTCGCGGAAGTCTTCATATATTTTTTTGAACCCGTGTTTGGTGGCGGTGGTATCTTTGTCTGCGCGAAGGACTCTTGCTTGTGGAAACATTTTTAATAAATCAGCTTCAATTCTTTGAGTTCCTATTCCTAAAAACCTGATGTTTATGCCTTTGCATGCTGGACAAATAGTCGGGGGAGTAGAAATTTTGCCGCAATGATGACAGATCAAAGCAGGGGATCCAAAGGTCTTTAAATGGTAAGTCATGGGGATCTCGCAATTGTCGCATTGGACTTTGTAGCCACAATCTCGGCAAACGATGGAAGAGGCGGAGCCGCGTCTATTTAGGAATAAAATGGTTTGTTCTTTTTTATTTAGCGTATAAGCGATTTCTTCTTGAAGTCTGTCGCTGAAGATGGAGAAATTTTTCTTGTGAAACTCGGAGCGCATATCGACGATTTCTATTTCTGGAAGGATTGAATCTCCGATACGTTCATTGAGGTGAAAAGTTGATTTTTGGAATTTTTCAGTGGCTTCAATGCTTGGAGTGGCGCTGCCATAAACGGCTTTTACTTCTGGGTTTAATTCTTGAATTTTTTCGATAATTTTGTGAGTTTCGTAGCGAGGAGAGTTATCTTGTTTGTAAGAAAGTTCGTGTTCCTCGTCCATTATGATAATTCCAAGATTATTAAATGGAGCGAAGATTGAAGATCTTGATCCGATAATTAATTTGATTTCATTGTCGTGAATTTTTTGCCAAAATTGGCATTTTTCTCCCTCTGCAAGTTTGCTGTGAATAACAGCTGCTCTTATTCCGAGTGATTTTTCGAAATATTCGATGGTTTGCGGAGTCAAAGAAATTTCGGGAACCAGGATTAAAGCTTGCTTGTTTTGTTCGATGTAATGACTTGCTAGTCTGGAATAGATTTCAGTTTTTCCAGAGCCAGTGATTCCGTGAATTAAAAAGTTGTTCAGGGGTTGGGCTTTGCTTGTTATTCCTGAGACAATCTCTTGTTGTTTATTGGTAAGCTCCTTGATTTTTGATCTAATAATTTGTTCATCTTTTTTCGCTCTAACTTTGGGTGGTTTTCCAAGAAATACTTTCTTTGGAATGAATAATTTAAGAGTTTTATAAAGTGGACAAAAGTAATATTGGGAAATCCATTTGATTAGTTTGATCTGATTTTCTGAGAGAAGGGGATTTTCGTAAATGATTCCTTGAATTTCAATAGTTTTAAATTCGGGAACTTTGTCGTGAATTTTCCAAACTAATCCAGTGGTGATTTTATTTCTCAAAGGGATGGTGATGAGTTGGCCAATTTTTATCTCAAAATTGTCAGGGAGTTTGTAGGTTAAAGTTTCCTGATTAACTCCAAATTTTTGTTGTAAGATTACTTCTACGAATCGGGGCATAAAAAATGATCAATGTTTTGGCATTGGCCAATATAGCACAAACCGTGGTGTATAAAATTTTATTTTGTGTAAAATGGGGGTTGTTTATAGTTCTAAAAGAAACTTTATGAACACTGTGAAAGATGAGTTATCCAAGATGCAGCAATTTGCGCAAATAGGGAAGCAGTTTAATAATTCTGATTTGGAGCATTTGGATGCGTCTATGGGGGCTTATAATTATATCCGTATGGCGAATTTTATCGCCAAACATATGCGTAAAAATATCGGGGTTGCTGATTTAAAGAATGTTCCTTTTCTGGATTGGGGGGCTGGATATGGGCAAGTTACTTGGTTGCTTCGTAATCGGGGAATAAATGCTCAGGGTTATAATGTGGAGGAAAGAGGTCATGTAGAAGCTATTTCGGAGTTAGCCTCTCTTCCGATGACATGTCATGGGGATCAGGTAAAAATTCCTTTTGCAGATGAATCCTTTGGGGCGGTTTCTTCATGTGGGGTTTTGGAACATGTGCAATCAGATGCAGATTCGTTAAAAGAAATTTATCGTATTTTGAAACCTGGGGGGTATTTTTATATTTTTATGTTACCTCAAAAAACTGCTTGGGTTGAAAAGTTAGCCGAGAAAAGGGGAATTAGTGTTCATCCTGTAAAATATACGGTTAAGCAAACTAGAGATCTTTTGACCAAAAGTGGATTTGAAGTTGAAAAACTGTGGAGATTTAATCTTTTGCCAAAAAATCTGACAGGAATGCCGAAGTCAATGAAGCATATTTATGGCCATTTTTACAGGCTTGTTTACCCGTTCGATAATCTTCTTTCTAAAATTCCTTTTTTGAATTTGTTAAGTGGAGTGATTGAGGGAGTGGCTAGAAAAGTGTAGTCGAGAGGAGGAAAAATTTTCTGTTTAAATTTGTTCGCCTGCTTTGCGAGCTTTCTTTTCTTCGAAGGTGTAGTAAACGATTGGTAAGGCGACAAGTGTAAGAAGTGTTGAGAAAGCCAATCCAAAAAGGAGAGAGAATCCAAGACCTGCCCAAAATTCATTCGTCAAGGCTAGTGGTAGAATACCGATGATGGCGGTGATGGTGGTCATGAAAATTGGATTGAATCTGGAATAGGTCGCCTCAGCGATTGCTTCTGATAACCTAATTCCATTTCGACGATTTTCATTAATACGATCTATCAAAACGATGGCATGATTTACGACTACTCCTGTTAGGGCGATAATTCCAAGTAGTGATGGGAATGACATGTTTAATCCGATGAGCCATAGTCCTGGGAATACGCCAATTAAGCCCATGGGAAGGGTAAGAAGAAGCATAAATGCTTGTCTGAATGAGTTGAATTCAAGAACGAGGAAGAAGGCAATTAAAATGATGCCGATACTTAATGATTTATATAAGTCATTGAAGGACTCTTGGATATCCGCGAAATCTCCACCAAAACTGATTTCATAATCAGTAGGAACTTTAAGTGTTTTAATTTTTTCTTGTAGTTGTTTGGTGATTTCTACTGAATTGGCTGTTGTTTCAACTTTGCTTGATACTTTAATTACGCGTTTTTGATTTTCTCTTTCTATGGTGTCGGCACTTTCTCCAAATGTATATGTGCCTAATTGTGATAAGCTAACCATATATCCTTTTGGTGATGGGATTTGGAGATTTTCGATGTCGTGAAAGGATAAATTAGTGCGGCTGTTTTTCTTTGGGAGGTCATATTGAACAATAATATCGATATCTTCACTGTCGATTTTTATTGTAGTTGAGTCGATTCCCTGAAGGATATTTCTGATTAATGCGGCGACTTGGATCGAAGATAGTCCATGGTAGGCGAGGGCATCTCTATCCAATGTGTATTTGAATTCGTTTAAGCCTGATTCTAGAGAGGTTTCGATGTCTTTTGTTCCCGGAATTTGTTTAATAAGGTCTTTAACTTGATTGGCAATTCCTTTAAGTTTTACCAAATCTTTACCGGTGATTTTTACGTTAACTGGAGCGTCGCTTGGTGGACCTTCTTTAACTTCTTGGATGGTTATTTTGGCATCTTTAATATTTTTTAATTCTTTTTCTAAATTTGCCGCAAGGTCATAACTGGTTATTTCACGGTCTTTTTTGTCTACGAGATTTACTGTGATATTAGCTAAGTTTGAGCTTTCGCCTCCTCCGGAGATTCCTAAAACTGAACTATTCCCGGCAAGTGCTACGGATTGACTTGATCCAGTTATAACTAAAAAGTTTTTTACTTCGGGAATTTTGTAAATATAAGTTTCGATTTCGTCTACGATTTTGGCCGTATCTTCGATAACAGTTCCCATAGGAGCTTCAATATCTATGACAAAATAATTTTGATTTGTGTTAGGGAATAATTCGCTTTTTACGATTCCTGTGATTGGTAAGGACATACTTCCGATAAAGAGTATTAATACTGTTAAAAAGGTAATTACTCTTACTGATTTTTTTCCAATTACTGCTGAAATAAATCGATGGAAGAGGGCGCCGATTTTATCTAGAAGTTTTTCTAAAGGGACAGTGGTGTTTTTTACTTTGTCACCGCTGATAAATTTTGCAGCGAGTGAAGGGGTGATTGTTAAGCCAAGAAATAAGGCTACGAAAAGTGTTACGGAGATTACGATGGGGAGTGTTTTTAAAAATTCCCCGATAATTCCTTTTACTAAGAGCATTGGGAAAAATGCTGAGGCTGTGGTTAAGGTGCCGGCGATTAATGGCCATCTGTATGTTTGGATGGCAAGTAAGGCGGCATCTGTCGAATTGTGACCTTTTTTCATGTTGTCATGCATGCCTTGCATGATAACGATGGAAACATCTACGGCGATACCTAAGGCAATTACTAATGAAAAAAGTGACAAACTGTTAATGCTTAATCCGTAGAAGCTCATGAAAATAAACGTTCCAAGAAAGGTTAAAGGGACGCTTAATCCTGTGATTAGGCCTTGTTTAAATCCTAAGGCAAGAAAGAGGATTATGATGATCAGAATGGTGGTTTCAATTCCGCTTTTGGTTAAAACGCCAAGGTCGGTTCTGATAAATTCTGAATTATCATTTGTTACGGCGATATCGATATCTTTTGGAATTACGCCGTTTTGCTTTAATTCATCAATTTTTATTTTAGTTCTATCGGCGATGTCTAAAATGTTTCCTCCAGTTTTTTTATAAACTTGAATAGATACTGCGGGAAGAGCGGTTTTCCCACCTACTGAAATCTTGGTGATAACTCCTGGTTGAGGGAAGCCTTTTTCGACTTTTGCGATATCTTTTAGATAAATTGTTGTAATAGGAAGGTTTCGAATATCGTCTAAAGTTTGGTAACGATTGTCTATTCTTAAAGAGTAATTTAATTTGTTTAAACTAACTACTCCAAGTGGTAAGTTGGTATTTGAATATTTGATTATTGTTGAAATGGTCTGGATGTCTAAGCCATATTGTTCAAGCTTTTCTTGGTTTAAGATGACATTGATCTGATCTTCTTGTTGGCCAATAAGATTTACTTTGGAAACTCCGCTGACTTTTTCTAAATTAGTTTGAACGTCTTTGGCAATTTTGGTTAGTTCACTAACTGGATGATTCCCTAGTAAAGAGTAGGTAATAATTGCGACTTCATTGGCTTCTGCTCTTAAAACTGTTGGGGCAATTGCATCTGTAGGAAGGTCGTTTTTTACTTTATCTACGGCATCTTTTACTTCCTGAATTTTTTTATTGATATCTACGTCGGTATCAAATTCTATGGAAATGAATGATGCGCCTTGTCCTGATGTTGATGTCATTTTTTTGATTCCGGAAACGCTTCCAATTTCTTTTTCTAGTGGTTCTGTGAGTAAAGATTCTGTATCTGCAGAACTTGCTCCCGGTAAAAATGACATTACCATTCCAATGGGGATTTTTACTTCAGGTTGAATTTCTCTTGGGAGTGATGATAGTGAAACTGAACCATAAATAGTTATAGCTACAACAACTAACCAAGCAATGGCTCTTTTATTAACGAAAAATGCCCATGGAGAGCGGGAAATTTTTGCTAATTTTTTTTCGGTGATTGGATCCATTGTTTAATTTTCAGCTAAATTACTTGGTTTGAATTGTGACGGAATCTCCTTCGTTAAGAAAATTATCTGCTGTTTTCAAAATTGTTTCTGTGCCGTTAAGGCCAGCTAAAACTTCTACATAATCTCCAACGATTTCTCCAATTTTTATATTTTGAAGGGTTGCTTTATTATTTTTAATAACTGTTACGAATTGTTGAGTGTCATTATTTCGTAGGCTGTTTAATGGAATAAAGATGCGATTTTGAGTTTTTGATGAAAATTCTACTTTTACTAATGCTCCTGGAGTGACAATTAAATTTTTGTTCTCAGCTTCAATTTTTACGCTAATTTTTTTGCCCGTGTCGCTGAAAGAAGGACTAATTGAAATAACTTTTCCTTCGATACTTTTTGATCCATATTGAATTGTCAATTTTTGGCCTTGAGTGACAAATTGAGCCTCTTCGTCATTTAAATTTACTTTTAGAGATAGAGTTGAAGGATCTTCTACTTTAGCAACCATTTGTCCTGGGGCAATTAGGTTGTTTTCAGTGGCTTGAATATCTGTAACGTATCCTTTGATTGGTGATTTGATGTACTTTTGTTCATTTGATAATTCGGCGATTTTAACAGCTGAATCTAGCTGAAGAATTTGAGTTTGAACTCCTAGGTTTTGTAATTCTGCTGCATTTGCAGCGATCTCGAATTGGTTGATGGCTATTTCATATTGTAATTCTGCTGCAAAAACAGCGAATTCTAATTGATCTTGTTGGGCTTCGAAACTAACTTCAAGTAAATCCAAGCCGTTTTTAGCTTGATCTAACCCGTTATCGGCAGCTTCTAAAGCGGTTTCTAAGGTAACTTTTTGTTCTTTTGCTTTAATTAAGATGGCTTCGATTTCTTCTAAAGATTTTGAAATTTCTTCCCGACTTGTGTCTAAAGGATCAAGTTTTGATAAGGTGTCCGTGAGGATGGCTTTCTGATTTTCTAATTCGGAAATGGTGCTTTCTAATTTTTCGATTCCGTCTTCGGCAGCTTGTTTTCCGTCTTTAATATCGTTTTTCCCGTCTTTGGCGTTGTCATATTGTTCATCGTAAATATTCTCGGCGTTATTTTGGGATTTAATGGCGGTTTGATATGATTCGTAGGCCATTTTGGCGCCTAAGGCTGCTGTTTGCACGGATTTTCTAGTGGTGTTGTTCGTGATTGTTTCGGAATTTGTAGCGATTCCTAATGCTTTAATTGCTGATTGATATTGAATATCCGCAACGTCTGTTGCTAGGGAGTTGCCGAGGGTGATTAGTAAAGTTCCTTTATTTACTTTGTCTCCAACTTCAGTGTTGATTTTAACAACTTTTCCACTTGTTTGAGGTACGATATAGGCGATTTCTTTAGATTCTGCGATGGCACTTTTTGTGAAAAAAAGAGTTGGGGTTTCTTTTGATAAATTAAATACTTCTACTGTTTTTAGATTGCTTTCATCTATTGTTGCCGCTCGGGCGATTTTTTGGTCAGTGACAAAGCGCGCAATCTTTTTCGGTTTACTGAAAATGTCCGTAATAGCGCATCCAGATAGGATTGTTAAAGTTAAGATCCCGAGCAAAAATATAGCAATTTTTTTAGACATATTTGATGAGAAATTAAATAAAATAGGGGGGATTATGGGCATTAATTGACAAATTGTCAAGAGTAAGTCTTGGCTGGGCATAGAAGAGTGGGGAATAAATGAATCAGGTCTTGACAAATTCGCTTGATCTGTTACAATCTCAAGCTAATTTAATCCAAAATCATGAATATTAAGGCGAAAAAACAATTAGTTGATTTATATGCCAAGGGTAAGGAGGACCAGCTGATAGAAGTTTATATTGTGGCTGGGCCTACTGAGTTAATGAAGACTTTGGGCTTAAAAAGGGGGGAGTGGAATATAATTTTTGATTATCTGATTTTTGAGCATGATCTTTTATATAAATGTGTGGCTCAAAATGTGGATTTTTTTGTTGATCTATATGTTAAGTATGGAATGAAGCATATCAGAGAAGTTTTAGAGATAGAGAATAATAAATATAATTTGGTTGCAGAAGATTTATTTAAA
>JBAYNL010000009.1:0-18732 GCA_041678805.1 Candidatus Altimarinota bacterium
CCTGTTGCTTGTGCTGCATTTCTGCTAACTGTTACAACTTCGTCCAGATTATTTTCTTCTACAATGATTGTGGCAGTCATTAACTTTGTGAGACTGGCGATTTGGAGTCTATCATGGGAATTGTTCTCAAATAGGATTACTCCTGTTCTTAGGTCCATTGCAAGGCTAGCGTTGGCCTTAATTACTGGGGATAAAAGTTCAGGATTTTTTAAGGGGATAAACTTGCTTTCTTCGATATCGCTTAAGTTGGCGCTGGCAGTTCTAACGATAGAAGGAGAAGGATCTTCTCTTAAATTAAAGGCGGAAGGAGTACTGTCTTGAATTACAGAGGCTATATATAAGCTAAGTAGATTAGTTAGCATCGATTTCTTCTTTGGTTAAGGGGCGATAAGATCCTTTTTCAAGGTTTCCTAAAACAATTTTCCCAATGCGAATTCTTTTTAAGTATTTCACAGGATGGTTTAGAGAATCAAACATTTTTCTTATTTGTCTATTGCGTCCTTCGTGAATTGTTATTCTAAGAACTGTTTCGTCTTTTGATGCTTTTTCGATGATAATTTTTGAGGGGGCTGTCTTTTTGCCTTCTATCATGATTCCTTTTTCTGTTTTTTGCTTTTCTTCTGGGGTTAATTCACCGTAAATGGTTGAGAGATATTCTTTTTCACATTCATAGCGAGGGTGGGTGTAGCGGTTGATGAATTCTCCGTCGTTACTGATTAAAACTAGTCCTTCAGTGGCATAGTCTAAGCGTCCTACTGGTTTCAAATTTTGGTTTTTTGGAAGAAGATCCATGACCGTTTTACGTCCAAATTCATCACTTCTGGTTGTAAGATAGCCTGTTGGTTTATATAGTGCTAAATAAAAATTTCCTGATTTTAATTGGGGCGAAATAATTTTGTTGTCGATTTTTACGATATCTTTTTCGGGATCAATATCTATTCCTAAAGTTTGGACTTGTTTATTATTTAAAAGGACAAAGCCTTGTTGGATTAATTCGTCAGCTTTTCGTCTGGAGAATTGGGAATATGTTGCGATGAATTTATTGATACGCATAAATAAGTCTAATTGGTTTCAATCGTTGCTGGAGTGGAATCGGTAGATGGGGTGGTGGGGTTTTTTGTGTTGGTGGTGGTTTCTGGTTCAGTGGTTGCTGGGGTTGGGGCAATAACTGGTAAGGAATAAAAAGCATCCTCCATATAATCTTTTGAATTAGTATAGTCTGCGCCAATTTCAATGATGATGTCAGCGGTAGAGCTGGCATATTCGATTGGTATAGTGGTGCTTTCTTTTCCCGGAATAACTTTTTCTAAGAAGTCTAAAGCTTTTGGTCTGGAATCAATTTTATTGCCATTGACGTCTGTCTTTTGGCGATAATAATAAGTGGTGTAGAGAATATCTTTGGTTCCAGCATTGCCAAATTTTACGATATCAAAGCAGAATCTTCTAAGAATTTGTTTGGTTTCTGCTGCGGCTCCGGCGCGAGGGGTGCCGTTTAATAATTCAATAGTGGTATTTTCTTTAGCGATCAGCGGATAGTTGAAATTCAAATCAGCATATTTGTATAAAAATTCTAAGCCGCCGGCTGGAATTAAAACAAACATTCCATTGTAGGCGGATCTGTCGGGGACGTATAAAAGGCCACCGCATAAGCCTGGATCGTCATGAACTAATCGATGAAGAATTTTATCTTCGGTTAGGTCTTTGGCCATGCTGCCGAGAGTAAGGATTTCTTTTACGGTGATGTTGGTTTCGATATTGGCCTTGAGAACGTCTAAAATATTTTCGATTTTGGTTTTGTCCATTAGGATGTTGGCGGATAGAGCTTTTTGTTTTACTGCGTAAATAATTTGTTGTTGGCGACGAGCTCGGTCAAAGTCGGAAGTTGTTTCACGACTGCGGGCGTATTTTAGAGCAAGTTCTCCATCCATGTGATGATCACCTTTGGTAATAGAGAAAGGTTCATATAAAAATGTGCCGTCCTTTGGATAGAATGGATCATTGAGATTTTCAGTCACGGTAATCTCAATTCCCCCAAGAGAGTCTATAAAATCTTTAAATCCTTGGAAATCCACTTTTACCCAGTAATGAATAGGAATTCCTACTAACTCTTCTATTTTACCTTTCATGTATTCAATACCTTTTATAGAGCTTCCAAAATGCTCTTTTGCTCTGTAATAAACTTCGTTAACTTTTGAATCAAAAAGCAATGCGTCTTTTACATAAAGGTCTCGAGGAATTGAAAGCAGAGTTAGTTCTTTTGTTTCATTGTCTAAGCTTGCGACAAGAATGGAGTCTGTTAAGTCCGCTCCTTCATGAGTTCCGCCTCCTATTCCCAAAATTAAAAAGTTGGTGTGGCCATAGGTGTCTGTTTTTAGTTCTGAGCCGGCTAGAGATAGAACGGTTGAAAAGTCGATATTTTTAAATGCTTTGACGATTCCAATTGATAGAAAAATTATGATTGCTAAAGAAATGAGTAGTGAAATGCTGATGCTAAGGCTTTTGGCTGAAATTTTTCTCTGTTTAGGTTCGCGAATTTTATTTAATTTAAAGTCCATTTTTAATTTTTAAATTTAATTTTAAGATTCATTGATAATCATTAACATGACGATATTTCCAGAAGAATCTAGTTGAATATCTATGCCGATTGTTTCCCATCCAGAGTTTAAGATTCTGGATTCTGTATCGAGAATCGATTTTGCTATTGGATCCCAGGTATTGTATGTTCGGCCAATGGCTAAGGTGGTTCCTTCTATTCCGAATTTGTCTAAGGTGTTAGAGAGGGAAGTGTTGCTTAAGACTAAACTGGCGGCTATGCTTTCGTTATTTAATTGTTTTGCAGCAAGTTCTAGAGAAGGGCTATAGGTTAATTCTGAAACATTGTTTGTTTTGCGAAGTGTGTTTATTTTTGTAAATAAATCGACTTTGTCGTTTTCTAAATCGTTTGCGGTGAGAGGAGAAGTTGAAAATTCTTCACATATATAGAAATAGCCATTCTTTTTAGAAATACCAATCCCTACTTTCGTCCAATCTTTCTCTAGGATGTTGCTTCTGTGGCTTGCACTTCTCATTAATCCTTGGTGGGCGAATTTTACAGAAATATCTTTGGCGATATTTTCTGAAACTGGAGTTTTGATTCCTGCGGCGATTCTTCTATCTTCGGGAGATTGTGATTTAAGATTATTGTGGGAAAAATAATTATTTTTGGACATATCGGTAGAATGACCTTGAGCTAAGGTATTTAGATCTTTGGCCATTTCGACTTTTGTTAAGCCGTGAGCAATGCGGGAATTGTTGATTTCTGTTAGAAGTTCTTTGCGTAAAACATCTAAAGCAAAGGTGTTATCGTTTGTGATTTTTCTGATATTGAGATCAAAAAAATCTGGAATAATGGGGATGCCTGTACCGACATAAGTGGGATGATTGAGAATTGGCAATCCTTCTTTGTTGCTGATTTCTAAAATATAACGACCTCTTGTTTTGGGAACATAGGAAAAAGTGTAATTTCCATCTTTTTTAATAATGGATTTTGAGCCAAATAGTCCTTTTTTACTGCTAGTCTTGAGGTCGAATGTGTCTACGAATCCATTTGGTTTTATGACATAGGCTTGTAGTTCTGTGTCGACATTTACTTTTCCGGAAAATGAAATTGTGCCAATTTTGTCTATTTTGTCGGGAGGATTGGCGGTGAGATCTTTTGTAAGTGTTTCTGAAAAAGTATGTTCAACTCCTGAAAATGAGTTGATGCCGCTGTTGGTATAGGCTGAGGTGATTTTTAGAGGATCCGTTGAAGTGGATAATCTTGCTACCTCGGCATAAAAAGAAATTTGTCCCGGTAGAAAATTTTTGAAATCAGAATAGTTTATCGGAATGGAACTGGTGTTCTGGCGTGATAAGTAAGTCACTTTTTGGCTATTTTGGATGAATGTAATTTTTTTAAGAGAGGGAAATGTTGTATTTATTTCAACTACCGTTTGGTCGTCTTTATAATTCATGTTTAGTGAATTTATTTTTGGAGCTGTAGTTGTTTTTTCAGCTATTGGAAGACTTGTGGAGACTTTTATGCTGGCGGCTTTGCTGTCACCTTCTCCTCCTGGAATAATTCCTAAATAAAAGCTTCCTTCTTGTGGAAAAAATACGGGAACACTGAAGGTTTTGGCGATTACAGGAGCGGTGAACGTGGTGGTTTCTTTAGTCCCAGTTTTTTGGACTACAATGCTGATGGTTTCATATTCAGCGGAAGTTGTTTTACCTTTAACTAGGTATACTTCGTTTTTGTAGAAAGTATTGGGAATTATTTCGGAAAGTTCAACATTCTTAAAATAGGTTGTTGAAATTTGGGTTGTTGCCGCTAGTACATGCTGAATCGGAATGATTGTGGCAAGTAAAGTTAAGGCAATGATTTTTGCGATAAATTTTTTCATATTCAAAATTGATTTTGCGTGTTGGATATTAGCTATTTTTCGGGGTAATAGCAATTTGTAAAAAATTTAAATTTTTTTTAGGAAGGAGTGATATGGTCTTTTGTATGCGAAAAGTTGTTTGTGCCCAAAAACTAGGTCCCAAAATTTTGTTTGTGGGAATTTGGATTTCATGTCTAATTTTTAGGTATGGGATGATTTTGAGTCAGGTAGAGGGAATAGAGGGGGGGCAATTTAGTGGTTGTATTGAGGAGGAAGTGGATGCAAGGAGTGACGGAACAAGATATGTTTTTAGTTTTGAAGAGGTTTTGGGAAAAGTTTTGGTATATGGACCGAAATATCCTTTGTATGAATATGGTGATTGTTTAGAGATTGTTGGTAGTTTGATTAATCCTGAGAATAAGGGGGATTTTGATTATATTAATTATTTGAGAAGATATGGGATTTATAAAATTATGTATGTGGATTCGATGAAATTAGTCGATGAGAAAAGTGGGAATATTTTTTTAAAATCGGTTTATAAATTGAAAAATATTGTTGAGGGGAAGCTAGATAAAGCTTTTGTGGAACCATATAAAAGTTTTATGGCTGGGCTTTTGATGGGAAGTAGAAGGGGATTACCGGAACATCTGACGAATGATTTTAAGAAAGTTGGGTTAAGTCATATTATGGCTATTTCTGGCTATAATATCACTTTGGTGATCGTGATGATTAGTGGATTTTTTTGGTTTTTGAAGAAGGATATTCGGGTGATTGTTTCTAGTGTTTTTGTAATTATATTTGTGATTTTTGTGGGGATGAGTGCGTCGGCGGTAAGGGCTGCAGTTATGGGGATTTTGGGTCTATTTGCCCTTAGATATGAGAGAAAATACGATGTGGCCAGAGGGCTTTTGATTACTGTTTTTGTGATGAGTCTATGGAATCCGTTGATTGTTTTTTATGACGCGGGTTTTCAGCTCTCAGCATTGGCGACGGGGGGATTAATTTATATTTATCCTTGGCTGAAAGAACGTTTAAAATTGTTGCCGGAATTTTTTGGAATTAGAGAAACGGTTGGGGGTAGTTTATCTGCACAGATAGCTGTTTTGCCGATAATGATTTTTAATTTTAAGCAAATTAGCTTGCTTGGAGTTTTTGCGAATGTGATGATTTTGCCTTTAATTCCTTTCGTGATGTTTTTGGGGTTTGGTACCTTGATATTAAGTTTTTTGTCGGAAAAACTTGGGATGATGATGGGTTTTTTGGCTTATTTGTTAATGAAATTGATAGTTGTAATTATTGAGTTGTTTGCAAAAATACCTTTTGTAAATATCGAATTCGATTAGATGGATGATGAGTTTTTTAAGCTGCTTCGCGAATTCTTTCGTTGGTTTTTTTGTCGATAAATTCACGTGATTTGCGTTTTGCGGCGATTTTTCTTTGCATGTCCATGATTTTTCCGGCTGGAGAGTTGACGGCTTCTTTTGCCGCTACTTTTTCAAAGGCTTGTTCAGATATTTTTTCGGCTAAAGCATCGATATCTTTTTCTTGTTTACGATTTGCTTCTTCTGCTGTGAGGATGCGACCGTCTTTGTCCTTAAATTGGCTTAGAAGTCCTTCTTTTTGAGTGATACGGTTTTGGTTCTTATAAAGTTGGACTTTGGCGGCATGTCTTCTTTCTTCAGTCATGGCGACATCATTGAATTTAACTTCGGCGATTTTTTCACCGGTCATGTTTTTGTTCAAAATGTGTTGCTTGTCAGTTTGTTCATAATAAGATTTTACCATTTCAACTTCATCGGAATTTCCAGGTAAGCGATCTATAGATTCCTTTTCAGCTCTGGTTTGAGAGTCTTTTTGCTTGTTATGACGTTCTTCACTTTGTTGTGCTCCAACAACATTCAAGTGAATAATTTGTTCCTCTTCAATTTCTTTTTTATTCTGATCTTGAGAAGCTTCTTTTTTGATTTGTTCTTCTACTGTTTTCTCAAAAGAAGTATCTGTGTTTTTCTTGCTGCCCTTTTCTCGCATTTGTTTGGCAGCCATTTCGATAAGGAAAAGAATTTGTTTGTCGTCTGGACTTTGTTCGTCGTACATCATCAATATTTTCAAGGCTTCACGAGGATTATCTTCTGACATATGAATTGTCGCTGCTTCGATTACTTTTGACTTTTCTTTGGTAAATTCTTTGGATTCTTTTTTGTCCTTTTTTGTAATGCCGGCTTCGTTTTCTTCCACTCTGTGTTTCTGGGATTTAATTTTTTGCTTAAGAAGTTCTTGTTTTAGTTTTTCGTGAGTAAGGGCTCTTTTTGACCATCCTTCTTTATCATATTGGTCCTGCCATTTATCTAGATCTTCTTGTTTAAGTTTTGGATCAAGATCTCCTAATCTTGTTAAGTCTTCCATGAATTTTTCACGACGAGCTTTATATGCGGCAAGGTTTTTGTACTCTTTTTGAGGATTTGGGCTGATTAAAATTTCGTACATTTTCTCGAGAGTTTTTAAATCTCCCGGTTTTTTAGTCTCAGGATTCTTATAATTATTTTCATCCTCAAATAATTTTGTGTATCTTTCGGCTGTTTTGTCGCTGATAGTGCTGTCTTCTGCTGCTTTGGAAATAGCATGTTTTGCACCGGAGAGAATCAGAATTTTATGGCGTTCCCCTTTATCCGTTTGCTCATTTACTAAAGCTTCATGCTGTTTTAAGGATTCTTCTTTTTGCATGAAATCTTGGTCTTGGAATTTGTCTAAAGCTAGTTGTAGGCCTTTAGGATCGTCTTTGTATATTGCTTCCAATTTTTGAGCTAGTTTAGCTTCATTTTCTACTAGGTCTTTCCACTTATTAACCAATTCTTCTCTTTCTTTGAAGTCTGTATTTTTGTAGTAGTCTAAATATTTCTTTTTGGAAGAATGACTCATTTTGCGAATATTTCTTTTGCCGATAGTAATTTGTCCGTCTAAATAGGTGAATCCTTCGGATTCTTTTCTGGCAATTTCTTGGGAGGTATTTAGAAGTATTCTTTGAGTATTTGGATTTTCGGCTTTAAGAACCGATTGCATGGTTTTGATGATCATCTCTTTGGAATAAAAACCGGTGTCACGTTGATGATCGAGATGTTTCTCCATGGCTTCAGAGTTTTGGCGAAATTGTTTTCTTTCGCTTAAGCCTTCTTCCTTAATCCATTTGGAGTCGGTTGGTTCGTTTAAGCCGTATTTTTTGAATAGTTTTTGTAAGTTTTGATATTCTTCACGGCGAGGAGCTAGGCCGTTTCTATCCATGATTTCTTTTCCTTCTAGTTTGCGAATTTGCTCTTTAAGATGGCTTAAAGTCGGATTTCTTTTTCGTTCTTGAATGAACCATTCTTTGAATCCGGCAACTTGTTTTGTTCCGATTAATTGGGCGTTAGAGTCGCAAATTTGATCAAATTGAGCTTGAAGATTTAGAAGCCTGGGGTCTTCCGGATCTAGCAGTTTATTTTCTTCTTCGAAAGTTCCTTTACCTTGTTCTTTTTGGCGGGCTAGGTCTTTGATTTTATCTAATATTTTCTTGGCTTTGGAGGGACTGATTGTTGAATCCAGTTGTTGGCTAAAATCCCTATAATCCTTTAGGGTAATAAGGCTTCCATGATTTTTGTCTGCGGTGACTAAACTATTTAGTTCTTGCTTGGCTGTATCTTTTATGCGACGGCTTTCCGCTGTTAATTCTCCGATAGTAATTCTACTATCGTTTAACATATTGATCTCTTCCGGAGTCATTTGGCTTTTTTGGTACTGCGCGTCGTTGGATTGCGAAGGTTTTTTCGTTTCCTGATTGTCGTTGTCGTCAGACACTGCCTCTCCGTATAGTCCCATGGCGTCTATTAAAGGACTTCGATTGTACAATATTTACGAACAAAGTCAATGTTTTTGCAGTACTAGACCGAACAAACCGAGAATCCACAGCTTAGGCAGAGCATACATCCTTCTGCTATTTGGATGTTTTCACCGCATTCAGGACACTTTTTACTGGCAATAATTTCCTTTTTATTTAAAGAAAGGTGTTCACGATCTTTTTCTAAAGGAAGCGGTGGGGGAATTACTTCTTCGAAGTTTCTGGTTGTTTCTGCTTTTTTTGAAGTTGGTTGAGAAGCTGGTTTTTGTTCTGCTTGAGGCTTTTCGGCGTTGAGGTTTAATACTTGTTCTGCTCTGCTGCCGTCTCTATAAACAGTGCATCCTTTTAATCCTGCTTCCCAGGCCATAAGGTATCCTTGGCGAACATCTTCTCTAGTAGCTGAATTTGGGAAGTTGATGGTTTTTGAAATGCTGTTGTCTACATTTTCTTGGAAGGCTGCTTGTGATTTTATATGATCTTCAGCGCTGATATCCATTGATGTTACATATACTTTTTTTACTTCTGCTGGAATTCCTGCAATGTGTTGAAGAGATCCTGTTCTGTGAATTTCTGCTCTAATTTCTTCAGTGTCGAGATGGTGTTCTTTTAAGGCTGCTTCAAGGTATGGATTTAGATACATCATCTTTTGTCCATTCATAACTTCTTTGTAGTAAGCAAGGGCGAAGAAAGGTTCAATTCCAGAGCAGCAGTCGGCCAACATGGAGATTGATCCCGTTGGGGCAACTGTCGTTAAAGCGGAATTTCTCATTTTAATGTTTTGGTCTTTTGATCCATAGATGCTGATATCCCAGTTTGCAAAAGTACCTTTCTCTTCAGCTAATTTGTGAGAAGATTCATGAGATGTTTCGTTGATAAATTTCATTACTTTTCTAGCTGTCTCAACTCCTTCGACCGAATTGTATGCTATTCCTAATTGGTAAAGCATATCTGCAAATCCCATAATTCCAAGTCCGATTCTGCGATTATTTTTGAAAGTTTTATTAATTTTTCTACTGGGAAATTGGAAAGATCTATTACATTATCCAAAAACCTAACAGATGTTTCTACCACGAATTTCAGTCTGTCGAAATTAATTTCACCGTTTTTTACAAATTTAGCTAAATTGATTGATCCTAAGTTACAAACATCTCCATCATGTAGCCATTGTTCACCACACGGATTTGTGGCTTCTAGGCGGCCAAGTGCGGGGATAGGGTTTGCTCTGTTTGCAGCGTCAGGGAAAAGAACTCCTGGTTCGCCGTTTCTCCAAGCGGCATTGATAATTTTATCCATTAATTCGGAAGCAGTCATCGTTTCCTCGATAGCTTCAAGGAAAGCTCCGCGACTATTTCTAATAATTCTTCTAGGTTTCATTTTTACGTCATTCCATTCGCATAACCATGGTTCGGTAGATTTGTTTTTAACTTGAGTCATGAATTCGTCTGTCAAAGCGACAGAGATGTTGAAGTTTACTAAAGCGCCTTCTTCCCATTTTGATTCGATAAATTCCAAAATATCTGGATGGTCTACACGCATTACACCCATGTTTGCTCCGTGACGACCTTGTTGTTTGATGACGCCGAAAGCTTCGTTATAGGCTTTCATGAAAGAAATAGGGCCTGAAGCAACTCCTTGATTTTTCTTTGCGTAGGTGCCCGCTGGGCGAAGAAGATGCCAAGGGAATCCTAGACCTGATCCTGCTTGTTGAAGAAGGGCGGCATCTCGTAGTGTTGAAAAAATGCTATCCATACTGTCTTGAGGATGAACTACGATGCAGTTTGCAACGAGTCTGGTTTTCCCTCCGGCATTGGCTAGAGTTCTTCCTCCTGGAAGAAACTCGAAGTTGAACATAATATCTTTGAATGCTTGTTTGATTTCTTCGATTTGTTCTTCGCTTTTTCCATATTCTGTTTCTACTTTTGCTAAAGCTCCTGCGGCGGTGTCGATTCTTTCTTCCGGAGTTTCGCAAACTTCGCCATTTTCATCTCTTTGTAAATATCTTCCTGCAAAAACTCTTAAAGCGTTTACTGAAAGTGGTAATTTTGTAGTTTTTCCTCCCAAGATATCTTCCTGTGTTTTTCGGATTTTTTTATGTTCCTCACGATAAAGAATGTAGGCCTTAGCGGTTTTGGCGTGTCCTCCTTCAATCAAAATTTTCTCAACCAAATCTTGAATTTGTTCTACGTTTGGGATGTTTGATTCATCTTTGTAGAAAACTTCTAGAACAGCCGATATTTGGTTGGAAATTTGTTGAGCGACGGTTTTGTCTGTGCCACCAACTGAACTGGCAGCTTTCCAAACTGCTTCAGTGATTTTTGACTGATCAAAGTCGGCAACGGACCCGTCTCTCTTTTTGATTTTTTTGATAGGAGACATAAAAATTGTGCTAAGTTAGGGGATTTTTCACAGACATGAGACTCCGTTCAATATATAGTAGCTGGCTTTTCTAGGGCATACCACATATAGTAGAGTGCTTTAAATACTATCAGACAAGGTTTAGATTGAAAAGAAGAATTAGTGAAAAGAAGTTGACGTCGAAATGTATAAAAGTTGTAATTCGATGGGTGTTTGGAAAAAGGCTTTTGTTCGCCATTTTCGCGAAAAAACTGGCTCTGGTAAAGCGATTGTCAATCTGTGTCAAAAACGACAAACATGAGTGTTTTAAAAAATGTATACAGGACAATCCTTTTGCTTTAGAGCATGGACAAAGAAGTTCTCGAGATAATTCGGGGGAGTGACGTAGCTTTTTTCAACAGCGAGAAGGAGTGCTACTAATTCAGGGATTTTAGAGCTTTTGCGATCTTTTCACCGAAAACTTGGGCGGAGGATGGTCCGTTTGCGGTAATTATTGTGCCATCTTGTTCTACTGGATTGCCGGTATAAGTGGCTCCATTTGCTTTAAGGTTTTCGGCTTGTCCTGAAAAGGAAGTGACGGTTTTCCCTTTTAATAAGCCTGCATTTGCCAGAATGGAAGGTCCTGCGCAGATTGCGGTGGTTAATTTTCCGGAATTGTAAAAGTCTTTTGCAAGATTTAGGGCTGGTTGGTAATCGAAGTAAAAATGTGATCCTGGACCGCCGACGAAGACAATGGCAATGTAATCGGAGGGATTTACTTGGTCGAGTAGGAGGTCTACTTTTGTGCTTCCTCCGAGAGATCCGTGTGCTACTTCTTGAGTGCTAGTGGTGATTATTTCGTAGCCAGCGTCTTGAAGAACTTTTTTTGGAGTTTCATATTCAATATCTTGATAACCTTCAGGAGCGATAACTATTAAAATTTTCATATAGTGTAATTTAGTTGCGGAGATGTTTTACTAATTTGGTGATGATTTCAATGGTGTAGTCGAGATCTTTTTTGGTGGTGTGTTTTCCAAGACTAATTCTAATACTTGATTGTGAAATGTCTTTGTTTTTGCAGATAGCATTTAAGACATGAGAGGATCCATTTTTCCCGCTATTACAAGCCGATCCGGTGGAGATGTAAATGCCGTAATTGTCGAGTTGAAGAAGAAAATCTTTGCCTTCGATTCCGGGAATATGAATGTTGATATTATTGGGAAGGCGATTTTCGCGGGGGCCATTTAAAGTGATGTCGGGATTTTTTTTGATAACATTATCGATGAAATAATCGCGAAGTTTTGATGAACGTTCACTTTCTTTTTTACAGTTTAATTGAGTGATTTCGAAAGCTTTAGCGATTCCGACAATTCCTGGAACATTATGAGTGCTGGCGCGTAAACCATGTTCTTGAGAACCTCCTTGAAAGAGGGGAGCTAAGAGAGTTCCTTTGCGAACGTAGAGAAAAGCGGTGCCTTTTGGCCCGTAAATTTTGCTGCCATTGATTGTGAGAAGGTCGGTGTTTAGCTTTTTGGGGTCGAGGTGAAGGTATTCAGTGATTTGGCAAGCATCTGAATGAAAAGGGACTTTGTGTTTCTGGCAAATTTTACCAATTTCTGCAATTGGTTCGATAGTTCCGATTTCATTATTGGCGAACATGATGGAAACTAAAATGGTGTTTTTAGTAATCGCATTTTCGAGCTGTTCTAAATTTACAAATCCGTATTTATCGACAGGAAGATAAGTAACTTTGAAGCCTTCTTTCTCGAGATATTTAAAAACATTGAGAACGGAAGGATGCTCGATGTCGCAGGTAATGAGGTGATTGCCTTTTGCTTTATTTGCTTTGGCTGTTCCTATTATTGCGAGATTATTACTTTCGGTGCCGCTGCCGGTGAAGATGATTTCAGAAGGTTGGCAATTTAAATATTTAGCAATGGTGGTGCGAGCTTGGTCGACGGCTTGTTTAGCCTCTAAACCTTTGCTGTGGAGCGATTCGGCATTGCCGAACTTTTCGGTGAAATAGGGGATCATGGCCTTTAGCACTTCCGGATCAACGGGAGTGGTAGAGGCATAGTCGAGATAAATTTGTGGTGTCTGATTTTGAGCTGAGTTTGACATGAGCTCATTATAGCAGAAGAGAAGAGAGGAGGGGAAAAATTATTTTAGACTTTTTGAGGAATTTTTTTGAGCATTTCATCAAAAGCGGCTTTAGGGGTGGTTCCACCTGCTTTTATTTGTTTGGGGTCTGGTGTTGTGACTATTGGGCTTCCGTCAAAACGTGCTCTTACAAAATAAAAGCTATCTTTAGATAAGCCTATTTTTATATTTGGGAGATCTGTTTTTGTGTAACCCTTATCGGTAAGGGCTCTTGCCATTCGTAAGTTATTTACTGGAGAAGTTAACTCTTTTGGGATGAGTGGGGGCTTAGAAGCTTCTATTGCTGTATTTAATTCTTTCATTTGAGTAGTTTTTTCTGAACTGAAAGTGTTGGGTTCTATTTTTTTGCAGGCATCATCAAAAGCTTGTTTTAAAGTTGCACCACCTCCTTTTGTTTCTTGACCGTCTATTGTTATTCGAACGAAAGAAAGTGATTCTTCCTTGTTTACAGAAATATGAATTTGAGAATTCTCATTAAATCCTTTAGTGATTATGGAGTGAGCTAAAAGTTGAAGGTTATCAGGTGTGTTCAGGGTCGATAGGTCTTTTTCTGAAGGGGTTCCTTTGGGAAAGAGCGTAGCGGCATCTCTTGTAATTGTTGCTGTTAGGGTTTGGATTTGAAGTTTTTGTGCTGCTGAAATTTCTGATGGAGCGGTAACTGGGGCAAGAGGAGCAGGCGCTAGGACTGGAGCTGCGGCTTGAGCAAGAGGAGCTGGTGGAACAACTGGAGCAGGTGGAACAACAACTGGAGCAGGTGGAGCCTCAACTGGAACAGGAGGAACGACTGCTGGCGCTGATGGAACAACTGGAATAGGAGGAACGACTGTTGGAGCTGGTGGAACAACTGGAGCAGGTGGTGGAACAACTGGAGCAGGTGGAGCAACAACTGGAGCAGGTGGAGCAACAACTGGAGCAGGAGGAACGACTGCTGGAGCTGGTGGAACAACTGGAGCAGGAGGAGGAGCAACAACTGGAGCAGGTGGAGGGGCAATGACTGGAGCAGGTGCGGCGAGTAAACTTGCATCTTGGCCTAGGCCTAAAATGGTGCTGCCACGATCTTGGAGGAAGGCTCGGATAAGTTGTTCTTTGACTGTATCATTTATTTCAACAGCTTCAGTATTGGCGGCAACTTTTCCTTTTATTTCTGTGATTGCGGCAACTAATTTTGGCATTGATTTTGGATCTGGACTTAATGCTCCGAGTGGCTTTTCGCTTGTGCTTTGAACTGCGCTATAAATCATTTCGAAAACTTTTCCTCCTGCAAGTTCTTCAGAAGTAAAGAACTCACCCTCTTTTTTCAAGAAAGTGATTTCTGAACTCATTGCTTTTACTGCCGAAGTTACTTTTGATTCTAGTTTTGCAGGAAGTTTAGGGGCAGGAATTGCTGCTGTTATTGGTTGAGCTTCTTTGAAACTTGGATTAGCTTCGTGAAGAATGGCTCTTACAGCTGAAAATTGAAGTAGTTGACTTGCTTTTTGGAGTTGGGCAGGAGCGGCTTTTTCCCCTGGAAGCTGAATGGAAATATTGCCATCAGGATTAATGGTTAATCCAAGATTGGTTGAAACATTATCGAAAGTGAGGGTTAAAGTATTTTCTGTAATAACTGACTTTATGCCATATGAATCGAAGAAAGCGGTGATGGCGGTTTTGGCTCCTAATACTTTATCAGTATTTTCGATAGGAGCTTCTTGATAACTTTCTTTTACTACATTGTAGGTTGAAGTAGATTTGTCTGATCTTTCTACGACTACAGTAAATGAACCGTTAGGTTTGTAGAAATATTCTACGTTGGTTACTGATCCGAGAGTGTTGTCCGAAAGATCTATTCTATCTTGTTTTGTGCCATCTAGATTAGTGATCATCGAGCCTATTTCTGGCGTAATTGTCCTTTTGGCATGATCTATTTTAATTTTTGAACCTTCTTTATTATCTTCTTGATCTTTTTCTAGTCCCTTGAGTTGTTCGCCAATTTTTACTCTGCTGGATTCGATGTCTTTCATAATTGATTGGTTGTCTTTCAAAAATGCGGCGATAATAATTTTTTTGTAAGTGTCGGAAAGACGAACATCGGTGTGCCCTTTTGCTCTGGAAATTAATTTCTGAGCGAATTGGCCAAGAGCTGAATCTTCGTTGTATTCTGGAGTTTTAATACTTACACCTAAGGCTTTTTCAACAGTTGTGTGTAGAATTCCTGTAACTCCTTTTAGGCTAAGAGGATCATCGCTTTTTGCTCTAAGATTTATTTGTCCAATTTGATTGAGATCGGCTGAATCTATTGCAGTTTGTAGTTCTTTTGGAAGATCGGCAGTGGTGGATGATAATTCGGATTGATCATCTCCTATTAGTAAGAGAGTTTTCCCTAGTCCTTTTTCTCCATTGTTATCGAAAATCTCGACTTTTCCTTGGGCCGAAATTGTGACTATATGGCCTGTTTGGATATCGGTAATAATATAACCGACTTTGGAAGCATCGTCTTCTTCGATATATTTAAAGATTGGTCTTTTGGAATCGATGGTAATTCCTTGTTCTGCTATAAGTTGTAAATTTTCTTGGCTTAAGTATAGGGAAGTGATTGGTTTGTCGATCCAGGTTCCTTCCTCGAATTCCATGTTTTTGCTGTCGATAGTCATGGCTAAGGTTAGGTATCCTTTAGGCAAACCGGTTGCTGGATCCATTGATTCAATGCAAATGACTTCATCGTTATCATCTTGTGAATTGAATACTGGAGGGACTTCGGATTGGCTACTGTCTGAGGTTTCGTCGGGATCGGCGACGTGGAATTTGTAATTATTGCCAATGGCATATTCTGATTTAAATAAGTCTGCTCTTGTGGCGGGGACTTGTGGAAGATGTTTTGAGTCTAGAGCTTTATCGGCTTCAGTTTGAGGATCTTCTAAGATGTATCTTGTCGGTTCTGCTTTTTTCCCAACTACGCCTGTGTCAGTGGCCAAGGTATTTGCGTCTAATTCTGTTACTAAAAGAATTAATTGATCGTCTTCTCCTTCTTCAACAGTTACTTTAGTGACGATAGTTTCGGTATAATCGCTAAAGTCGAGAACTTTTTTAGGCATTGAACCTTTTGGTCCTTTTACCATGTATGTAAAAGGGAGTTCGATTGTTTTCCCTAATGGATCGATTTTGGTGTTTTCTGGTAGGCCGCTATCATCTGAGGCGTATTCGGAGTCTGGGCTTTTAAGAGCTTTTAAAGAGGTGGTTAGACCTACTTGTTTTACTTCTATGGTTTTTAAGAGGGTTTCATTATCTTTTAGGAAAGCCGTCATAATAGCTTCTTTGTCTCCTGGAAGAATTGGTAATCCTTCGGCAAAGCCTTCTACGCTTTTTGCGTCTATCGTTGAAAGGTCGGCCATTTTTTTGTCAATTTCTGCTGTAGATTTATTTAAGCTTACGAGATAATCTGCGACCTTTTGAAGATTAGGAGTATTTGAAGATGGTTTAATTTTTATTCCTAGAGCATTTTGGGCCAAGAGTTGTAATTCTCTAATGGCAGCTTCTGAGTTTGTAAATTCTGTAGTTCTTAAAAATTCAGGAAGAGCTGAGGAGAATTTAACTTTTTCAGTCAAAGTGGAATCTAAATCTGCTTTTTTAGGGAGGGTTTTCTGTTTTTCGATGATAGCTTTTGCGTCTGCATCATTTGGTCCTTGGATTAAGGCTCTTTTGATGGCTACAAGATTTCCTATCTCACTGTGTTCACCAGCAATGCGATAGTCATCTCCCGTATTGCTATATGGAGGGACTACAATTTCTTTTGCAGGTTTGTCAGTGGTGACAATTGTTAATTTAACTTTCCCGATTTTATCGGAGGGAGAATATTCTAGATGTACGCTTTTAGCTGTATTCCCATATTGAGAGGCTGCTACCCAAGTAAGAATTTCACGATGACGTTCATAAATGAATTTTTGGTTTCTTATATTAGGGGCTTCTTTTTGAAGGCGTTGTAGATTTGCTTGGATTCCCGCAACGTTAGTGGTTTCTGTTCCGACTGGGGCTGCTTCTTGGTGTGTTGGGGCTAATTGGGCTGCTGGGATTGGGGCTTCAGGAGGTGCTACTGGTAGTGCTGTTGGCGCTGTTTGTGCCACAGGCGCTGCATTAGGAGGGACGAGTTCTAGAAATTTTAGCAGAGCTTTTTGGGTATTTTCGTTGAAGTTTCCGTTAGTGAAAGAGGGGTCGGTGATTTTGGTTTCTGCGGCGAAATTTGCGCCCCATTTGGCTTGGTCTGCCGGAGTTGCTTTTGTATAAGCTTCTTTAATTGCTGTTTGTAAAGCACTTACTCCAGCTTTGGTTGCGTCTTTGTAGTAACCATCGACTCCATCAAGGACTCCGTCACGGTTGGTTCCAAATTCTCCAGCTTTACAGGCGATTGGATATTTTTTGCTTATGGTAAAAAGGATTTCTTGAAGTTGATGAACGGGGCCGGTTTTGCCTTTATCTATTTTGTTTTCTAGTCCTGTTCCCGGCTTAAGGGCGGTGACGGCATCTGTTAAGGCTTTTGTTGGGGAAACTGGGGCAGCTTCTGGTCCGGTAGCTCGAGCATCTGTTGCTGGTCTTGGTGTCGCTGCGACAACGGGGGATGGGGCATCTGTTGCTGGGGGATTAATGAATGTGCTTAAGCTATCTAAGGTTGCTTTATTGAATTCTCCGGTAGGTGTTATTTTTAAATGTGTTTGTAATAATTTAACGGCTTCTTCGGTATTGGTTGTAAATTCTGTTGGTTTGTCCAATTTTGTTAAAAAGCCGAGTTTGAATAGGATGTTGTTTAAGGCTGAAATTTTTGGCTGATCTGCAGGGGCTTTTGAATCTTTTGTTAGTTTCTCGTCTGTCCCGAGGGCTAATGTTTTTAATTCACCTTCGTTTAAAGATTCTCCAAAGATCCAGGCACGAATTTGGGGCTCGGTAATAGTGGGGTTGGTTTTTTCGTATTTTGATACAATCTCTTTGATTGCTTGATTAAAGGCTTGTTGCATTGCATCTTTGTCTTGGGGTGGAGTTTCAGTGGCAAGACTTTTATCGAAAAAGGCTTTTAAATCAGCGGCTGTTCTTTTCTCTGCCTCTTTATCTCTTAGTTCTGTATCTAATTTGTCATTGGCTTTTTCCACAGTCTTGCTTGCTACGTCCTGTAACACGATTTTTTTGTCTGGTAGCGGTGCTGTTTCTGGAGGAGTCATGTCTTAATTTTTAAATATTATTAAGTGATTGCAGTAGGTTTTCTGCGTCGTTTTCGTCTTGTTTATGCTTATTTTGCTCAAAGTTTATTTTGGTTTTTTGCAAAACCTCTTGGAGTATTTGAGCTTTCAATGCTGTGGTGATGTTTCCAGTGCTAGCCATTTTTGTTTTTCTGATTCGATTAAATCAGGATATTATAGCATTTTTTGCCTTAAAACAGAAGGGGAATAGGTGAGAAAATGGGCTGATTTAAAAGCTTAAATTAAATTGACTTTGGATGGCAATTACTTATACTAATGCCTGCTTGTGTTTGTGGCGCCATCGTCTAGTGGTTAGGACGGCGGGTTTTCATCCCGTAAACTGGAGTTCAATTCTCCATGGCGCTACCAAAAAGCTGTGAGGGAACCGTCCCGAAGCGGTTTTGCCATAGGCAAAATAGCGAAGGGCTTTTTTGTAAGAAAATTGCGACGGTCAGGAGCAAGATTTTCGCACAAAAAAGAGGTGGACCCTGCTGAAAAAATGTTTTTCAGGTGAGCCCTATTGAATAAATGTCAGCTCGGAAAATTTTTGCTTGAGAGATAGGGAGGTATATTTTATTTTGAGAAAAGTAAAAAAGTAAAAAAGTAAAAAAAACTTACTATTTTACGAATTACCAAAATAAATGTTGGGAAGAGAATGTTATTTCACCTTATTATCCTCATTGGTGATGTAGATTTTATTTTCGTCTGAAAGGGGAGTCATCTCGATGACTCTGCCGTTTTCGTCGAGGGTTGTGAAGGAGGTGATGTC
>JBAYNL010000010.1:0-17453 GCA_041678805.1 Candidatus Altimarinota bacterium
GGGAATGGTTCTTATTCAATGGATCATGATATTATGATGACTCGTCCAGTGCTTTTGGATTTAACCTATGCTGAATTAGAAGAACGAAATCTTGCGGTCAAAAAAGATCGTGCTGTTGGAGTTAGTGCTGAAGAATTTGAAGTAAAGTTTTTGAAATATTTGAAAGAAGATGCGGCTGTAAAAGCGGTAACCGTTTGTTTTACTGATATGGAAGGGAGGTTTCAAATGTTGGATTATGATAAGAAATATTTGCTTGGCTCTTACGACAATCTGACGTTTGATGGTTCTTCTATTCGTGGATTTACGGCTCAAAAGGAATCGGATTTAAGGCTTGCGTTGGATTGGTCTTCTTTTAGATGGTTGCCTGCTGATGTTTTTGGGGGTGGAAAAGTGATGATTTTTGGAAATGTATGTGATAAGGATGGGGCTCTTTATGATGGAGATTTTAGGGCTAGACTTTCAACTTTGGCTTCTGAATTAAAGGAAAAGGGAATTGCTATAAATGTGGCGCCAGAAATAGAAGGGTTCGTTTTTAAGGGACCACAGGTAGAACAAATTTATGATGAAACAGTTGGGTTTGAATTGGCTACGATGAGTGGATATTTTAATTGTTTGCCACAAGATAATTTAAGACTTTTTATTGATAAGTTTGCAGAGGTACAGAGGGCGTTGGGTTTTGAAAATGAAAAAGATCATCCTGAAGTTGCTCCAGCACAGTTTGAATTGAATTATAAATATGCGGGAGCATTAGAGAGTGCTGATCAGGTTCAATTGTATAAACTTTGTGCGAGACAAGTTGCGAAATTTATGGGGCTTACTGCTTGTTTATTGCCAAAGCCGATTGCTGGGATGAATGGGAGTGGAATGCATATGAATATTTCTCTTTCCAAAGGTGGAGTAAATTTATTTTGGGAAAAAGAGTCTCATGATAAGTTATCTCCAGTTGCTCATATGTTTTTAACGGGAATTTTGTATTATGCGAATGATATTTGTCTAGCAATGAATTCTAGTGTGAATTCTTATCGTAGACTTGATCCAGCCTTTGAAGCTCCAAATGAAATAAAAGTTTCAGAAGTTGATAGGGGGTCGATGGTAAGAATCCCTATTGGGAATGAGAGAAGTGCTAGAATAGAAGTTCGAACAGTGGCTCCTGATTCAAATCCATATTTGTGTTTGTATTCTATTTTAAAGGCGGGGGTAAAGGGTATGTATGCTGAAAAAATGGAGTATGCGAAATATGAGGAGAAAGTTTATGGAGGAAAGGTGAAAACTTTGCCTGGGAATATTTATGATGCGATTACTTTGTTCGAAAAAAGTAAATTTATGAAAGAAATAATGGGAGAATCAAGCCATGGGAAATATGTGAAATTAAAGATGAAGGTTGCAGACAGGTCTCCTCGAGCTCTTGGGAAAAGGATAAAATCAGGAGAGATTTTGTATCACCATGAAGTTACGAACCAGTTGCTTTGGAGTAGGTTTTAGGGAGCTCTGGGTGTTTAAACTTGGGTTTGAGTTTGAGATGTTCCGTGTTTTTCGAATTGAGGAATCATCATTTCTACCATGGCTCTGCTGACTCTTCTGGCAATATTTCTTTGAGCCTGTTCTAAAGGGTTGTCGCCGTGAGTGAATGGTAGATCTGTGCGATCTTTGAGCTCGGGATTGGCGTGTGTTAGAAGTTCAATTATTGATCCCCACATTAGATAATGAGCTGGAAAGGTTAGTTGTTGAGCGGGGATTCTTCTTAAGACATTCATTATGCCAGCTTCTCTGATTGCTGGAATGATTGAGGCTGGATGGGTGGTGGGTCTTAAATCGTGTACACCGGTGTCTGCTAATATAATTTTTCCTTTTTCGGTAATTTGGATTCTTTCTCCAGTGTTATTATATGGTTTGGCAGCATCTCCCTCTAAAAATTTATCTTCTTTTGCGACTAAAAGGTTTCTCATTTGTCCGGGGATTCCGGCTGCTAGGTACATTCGGATGAATTCTCTTACCAATTCTGGAGACTGTGGCATTTTTTCAAAAATCATTTCTAGGATTGTTTTGCCAAGTCCTTGGAGATTGTCGCCGAGGGCCGCTAGTCCGATTGGATCTACTCCAAATTTGTCTTTTTTAAAAATATTTTCAGCTTTTCTACATAATTCGATAATTTGGGCTTGGATTTGGGGGTCTTTTAGCTGTGGCCATCTGAGAGTGAGAGAATCATATTCTTTTATTTTTGGAAACATTTGAGCGACGTCTGGTTGAAGAATTTTATCTTTTCTTGGGTGGGCGGGATCTCTTTCGTTTTGTACTACAATATTTGGATGAACAAGAATTACAGAGGGAAGACGGGGAACACCTTCTCTTTCCATAGCTTCTTCACTTGCGATGACAAAATCTTCTCCTTTTGTTTGCCATCCAGAAACGATTCCGCGTTCTACTTTGACGACATTATAGCCATCGGTTGTTTTATAAACGATGTGCTCTCCGCCTTTCCCGATGTGGGATTTTGCTACTTCGATGGTGGAATTCTCTAAGATGTGTGGTCGCATAATGATTTCTCTAATAAAAGGTGCGTTATGTTAAGACTTTTATGTATTTTCGTCAAATCCGTGATATATTTAAGTGGATTAATTGTTGATTTTAATTTTCATGGTCCTTTTGGAGTCTTTAAATTTGCCTTTGGGGACGAATATTATTGATTTTGATTTGGAAGGAAGTGATAGGAGGAAATATAGTTTGAAGAATTTTGAGGAGGCTAAAGTTTTAGTGATTGTTTTTATGTGTAATCATTGTCCGTATGTACAGGCGGTGTGGGGGAGGCTTGTGAGTTTGCAGGCCAAATATGGGGATAGTGGAGTACAGTTTATTGGTATAAATCCAAATAAAAATCCTGAGTATGAGGAAGAAACTTTGGAAAAAATGGCGAAGTATTATCAGAATTACGAGATGAATTTTCCTTATTTAATGGATGAGGATCAAAGTGTCGCAAAAGCCTATAAAGCGCAGTGTACTCCCGATATTTATGTTTATGATAGTGGGCGAAAATTGACTTATCATGGAAGAATTGATGATAATTGGAAGAACGAATCTTTGGTAACGAAGAGGGAATTGGATAACGCTATTGGCGATATTTTGGCTGGGAAAAAGATTGATGATCAACAATTTCCGGCGATGGGTTGTTCTATAAAATGGGTAAATTAATATGACTAGAGAATATAAATTTGGAAGGCAAGTTTTTAAATTGAATTTGAAATCTGAGGCGGATGAGTCGGTTTTTAGTGAGATCTTTTTGGATAGAGATTATATGGTGGTGGATGATATTGTCAGCGAAGCGTCTTCAGCGATTTTAGATATAGGAGCGCATATTGGGCTTTTTTCAATGTATGCGCGAGGGTTGAATGATAATGTGAAAATTTTTGCTTATGAACCTGCTCCGGAAAATTTTGCTACGATGAAGGTTCATTTTAAGGAAAATCACATCACAGGGGTTACTCCGAAAAATGTTGCGGTGACTGCGAAGGATGGGGAAACGGTGTTGTTTTTAAGCGAAGATTCTCATAATCATTCTATTTGGAATCTTTTTGGGACGAAAATGAAGCAAATAAAAGTTCCGACTGTTAGCATGGAAAAGATTTTTGAAAGAGACTTTGTGAAACAAGGTGTGAATTTTTGTGATTTGGTGAAGATGGATTGCGAAGGTGCGGAGTTTGAAATTCTGGGTTCAATGAGTTCAGAGTTGTTCAAAAAAATAGGGTCTTTTTATATTGAATATCATGAATATTTGGATGATAAGCGGCATGAGGAGTTAGTAAAAATACTTCAAAAAAATGGCTTTAAGGTGAGAGTTACGAAATCAAGGTACGATAATAAATTAGGATTTATTTTTGCGTATAGATAGGGTGTGGAGCCGGTTTGTTGTGAGAAATGTTATCTGGATGAGGTATTTTAGGCGATTATTTTATAATCAGACCATAATTCATTGTATTGATAAACGTCTCATTGATGTTTAAATTTCTTTTACTCTTGATTTTTTAAAATTTGTCGTTATTCTGCATGGAGTTTAATTTTAATAAATATTTAACCTAAAAAAAACATGGACAAGAATTTCGCTGTAGCATTAGTAATCGCAATTGGTGGTTCAATGCCAGCTCTTGCAATTGGAATGCTGTCATCAAAAGGATTGGAGGCAATTGGTAGAAATCCTGAGGCTGCTTCTTCTGTTCAGACAGCTATGATTTTGGCTATCGCTTTCTGTGAGGCTATTGCTATCTATGCTCTTGTTGTTGCACTTATCATCAAGTTTGTTTAAAAATTCTTAATCTTTCCCTTAGATGGAACTGATTACCAAGTTGGGTATTGATCCAACATTACTTATTGCGCAGATTAT
The DNA here is from genome assembly GCA_041678805.1 of Candidatus Altimarinota bacterium. Lineage (GTDB taxonomy): Bacteria > Patescibacteriota > Gracilibacteria > UBA1369 > LOWO2-01-FULL-3 > CAINDQ01. The sequence continues at coordinate 4,373 of JBAYNL010000010.1, forward strand.
AAATTTCCTTGTGCTTTTCTTTATTCTTAAGAAGCTTATTTATAAGCCACTTCTAAATCTTTTCGACAAAAGAAAGAAAATGATTGAGAAGAACGTTGAGGATACAAAAAGGATTGAAGAACGTTTAGAAAAGCTTGAAGTGGAAAGAAAAGCTATTCTCTCTGATGCTTCTAAAGAAGCTATGCTCGTTGTAGAAAATGCCAAGAAAGAATCGGCAAAAGAACGCGAAGAGGCTTTGGTCAAAGCAAAGAAAGAAATTTCAACTTTGGCTGAACGCTATCGTGAACAATTGGCGGCGGAAAAAATTGCAATGATCAGAGAACTTAGAGCCGAAATGGCTGAGCTTATTATTGCTGGAAGTCAGAAAATTCTACAAAAAGAATTCTCTGGCGATGCGCAAAAGAAGCTTATGGATGCAGTAAATGAGGAATTAAAATCTGTTAAGTAATATATATTTAGATGAAGATTTCTGTCAAAAAATATGCGGAAGCATTGGCAGCGTCCTTGTATGAAGAAAAGGACAAGAGTGTTGTCGATGGAAAAATCCAAAATTTATTGGGTCTTTTACAAAGAAAAAAGAAGGGTAAATTAATTCGTCGTTTGCCAGATGTTTTTAAGAAGGTATGGCAAGAAAAAAATGGGCAAATGGAAATGACGGCAACCTTTCCGAGTGAACCAAATAAACAAGAAGTTGATGATTTTGTTACATCTTTAAGTAAAACTTTTGACAGAAAAGTCTCTATAAATGTAGTAGTTGATGCAAGTATCATTGGTGGAGTGAAGCTTTCGTTTGGAGAATATGTGGTGGACGGAACTGTCGTAAAAAATCTTGAAATTCTAAAAAATAAATTAGTTTCTTCTAATAATTAAATACTATGGATACAAAAGATCAAATTTTAGATTCTCTCAAACACCAAATAGAGACTTTCAAAGCAGGTGCTCATGTAGATAAGGTAGGCCATGTTCTTGAAGTTGGTGATGGTGTTGCCAGAATCTTGGGCCTTTCTGACGTAGCTTCACAAGAAATGGTGGAGTTTGCGAATGGTGAAATAGGTGTGGCTCTTAACCTTGAAGAGGATAATGTTGGTGCGATTATTTTGGGTAGTGATAAAGGGATTAAAGAAGGTGATGAAGTTCGTGCTACTGGGAAGATTTTGTCTTTGCCGGTTGGAGAAGCGTTAATTGGACGTGTAGTTAATCCTCTTGGACAACCTCTAGATGGTAAAGGCGAAATCAAATCAAAGGATATGTATCCTATTGAGAAGATTGCTCCTCGTGTTATTAAGAGAAAAGGTGTTAATCAGCCTGTTCAAACAGGACTTAAGGCTATTGATTCCATGATTCCGGTTGGTCGTGGACAACGTGAGCTTATTATTGGTGATCGTCAGACAGGTAAAACTGCTGTAGCGATTGACACAATCGTAAATCAAAAAGGTGAAGATATGATTTGTATCTATGTTGCGATTGGTCAAAAAGAATCTAAGGTTGCGAAAATCGTAGCTGAATTAGAGAAAAGAGGCGCTATGGAATATACAACTGTAGTGATGACTTCTGCTTCTGATCCTGCATCATTAACTTATCTTTCTCCGTTTGCCGGATGTGCAATGGGTGAATACTTCCTTGATAAAGGAAAAGACGTGCTTGTGGTATATGATGATCTTTCTAGACATGCATGGGCTTATCGTGAAGTTTCATTACTTCTAAGACGTCCATCAGGTCGTGAAGCGTATCCTGGAGATATCTTCTACTTACACTCAAGACTTTTGGAGAGAGCTTGTAAACTAGATGATAAATACGGCGGTGGTTCATTAACAGCTCTTCCAATTGTTGAAACTCAGGCTGGTGATGTATCAGCATATATCCCTACAAATATTATCTCTATTACAGATGGACAGATTTATCTAGAGAGTGATTTGTTCTACAAAGGTATTCGTCCAGCTTTGAACGTAGGTATTTCAGTATCTCGTGTAGGTTCTGCTGCTCAGATCAAAGCTATGAAGAAAGTAGCTGGTAAACTAAAATTGGCGATGGCTCAATATAGAGAGTTAGCTGTTTTTGCTCAATTTGGTTCTGATCTTGATGATGCTACTAAGAAACAATTGAATATTGGAGATCGTTTACAAGAAATCTTGAAACAAACTCAATATGCTGCTGTTTCTGTAGAAAAACAAGTTGTGATTCTTTATGCAGGTATCAATAGTTATTTGGAAAATGTTCCGGTTGCGAGCGTAAAAGAGTATGAAGAGAAATTGTTCCAATATATTGATGCAAAACATTCCGATCTTTTGAAAGGAATTAAAGAAACAAAAGAATTATCTGCTGAAGCTGAAGAAAAATTGAAGAAAGTATTACATGAATTCAATCAAGAAGTTAAGTTCTAACATATGGCAAATTCCGTAAAAGAAAGTAAGCGTAAAATTAAGTCAGTCAAATCTACTCGTCAAATTACTAAGGCGATGGAATTGGTTGCTACGTCAAAGATGAAGAAGGCAGTAAATAATGCTGTAAATCTTCGTTCTTACGGTTATTTAGCTTTGAATATTTTGCACAAACTTTCAAAGAAGCATACAAATCTTCATAGATTTTTCCAGAAGAGAGAAGTGAAAAATATTTTGTTGATGGTTTTTACAACGGACAAGGGTCTTTGTGGAGGTCTAAATACGAATCTTTTTAAGAAATTGGCTATTGTAATGAAGAAACTGAAAACGGATCATCCTGAATCCAAAATCCATTATATGGTGTCTGGTAGGAAAGGTGCAGAGTTTTTGCACAGAGTGGGTGAAGAAGTTGAATATGTTTTCCCAGCTTACTCTACGAGTCCAAAATTTTCTGATGTAATGCCTCTTTCAAAAGTTGCTTTAAAAGGATTTGAAAAGGAGGAATATGATAAGGTTGTGATTATTTATCCTGACTTTGTTTCAACTCTTTTGCAGAAGCCGGTGAGTCGTACTATTTTACCGTTCTCTACTGAAACTTTTTCTGAAATGCTTGAAGAATTAGGCTCAAAATTTACGAAAGTAGCAAAACCAACTGATAAAGATTTTGAATATAAATTGGAACCATCACCTGAATATATTATTGATGGAATTGTTCCGCAGTTAATGGAAATGCAAATTTTCCAAGCGATTTTGGAGAGTACCGCTTCAGAGCATAGTGCTCGTATGGTGGCGATGCAGAACGCGACACAAGCTGCGACAGATATATTGGATGGATTAGTACTTACATATAATCGCGCAAGGCAAGCGGTAATCACGCAAGAGATTGCTGAGATTGCTTCTGCCGCAATTTCATTAACATAACCTTATAAAAATATGGCTGGTAAAGTTACACAAATCATTGGAGCCGTTGTCGATTGTTCTTTTGAAGGCGAAGAATTGCCAAGAATATACGATGCCTTGGAAGTAATGGTTGGCAAAGAAAAACTTACTCTTGAAACTCAACAACATTTGGGCGGAAATGCCGTTCGTTGTGTTGCCATGGGTACGACAGATGGGTTAAAGAGGCATGACGAAGTGCATAACACAAAAGCGCCTATTTCCGTACCAGTTGGACGTGAAACCTTAGGTCGTATGTGTGACGCTTTGGGAAATCCTTTGGATGATAAAGATGCTGCGCCAACAAAGAAAAGGTATCCGATTCACAGACCTGCTCCAAAATTTGAAGATCAAAATACAGAGACTGAAATCCTAGAAACTGGTATCAAAGTTATCGATTTGATTTGTCCTATCGTAAAGGGAGGTAAGGTAGGTCTATTTGGAGGAGCTGGAGTAGGAAAAACTGTCATTATTCAGGAGTTGATTCGAAATATCGCTCAGGAACATGGAGGTTTCTCAGTTTTCGCCGGAGTAGGAGAACGTTCTCGTGAAGGAAATGATCTTTATTATGAAATGAAAGGTAGTGGAGTTTTGGAAAAAACATCACTTGTGTTTGGTCAGATGAATGAGCCACCTGGAGTACGTTTGAGAGTTGCTCTTACTGGAGTAACGATGGCTGAATATTTCCGTGATGAAGAAGGTCAAGATGTACTGTTCTTCGTTGATAACATTTTCCGTTTTACTCAGGCAGGTAGTGAGGTGTCTGCTCTTCTAGGTCGTATTCCTTCAGCTGTAGGTTATCAACCAACACTTGCTACTGAAATGGGTGCTCTTCAAGAGAGAATTACTTCTACGAAGAAAGGTTCGATTACATCTATCCAAGCTGTATACGTACCTGCTGATGATCTTACTGATCCAGCTCCCGCTACAACATTTGGACACTTGGATTCAACTGTAGTTTTGAATAGAGCTTTAACTGAGTTAGGTATTTATCCTGCAGTAGATCCTTTGGATTCTACGTCTACAATTTTGGCTCCACATATCGTGGGAGAAGAACATTATGCTGTAGCTCGTGGTGTACAAAAAGTATTACAGAGATATAAAGATTTGCAGGATATTATTGCGATTTTGGGTATGGAAGAGCTTTCTGAAGAAGATAAATTGTCAGTACGTCGTGCTAGAAAGATTCAAAAATTCTTATCTCAACCATTCTTCGTTGCTGAAACATTTACTGGAACTCCTGGTAAATATGTAACATTGAAAGATACAGTTCGTGGATTTAAGGAGATCTTGGATGGTAAATGGGATGATTTTGATGAACAAGCTTTCTATATGAAGGGTAGTATTGAAGAAGTTGCTGAACATGGTAAGAAGTAGGCTTATTTCAAGCAAATAAAACAATATGAAACAATTTGAATTAAAAATAGTTACTCCGGAAAAAGTTCTTTACCAGGATATGGTGGAGTCTGTATCTGTGCCAACAAGAGAAGGCGAAATTACGGTTTTGCCTAATCATTTACCTGTAATTGCGGCTATTAAGCCTGGGGAATTACGTATTAAAATGGATGGGAAAATGAGTTTGTTTTCGGTAACAAGAGGAATTGCTGAAGTAGATGGAAAGACTGTTACAATTTTGACTGATGCGGCTGAAAGAGCCGATGAGATTGATGAAAAACGAGCAGAAGAAGCTAGAAAGAAGGCAAAAGATCTGATGGCTGGAGTTCGTGGTGATGAAGAAAAATATACTGATGCAGTTGCTCAACTCGAGCGAGCTCTTTCTAGATTACGAATTGCGAAACGTCGAGGTTCCGGCAGAAGTATGCCAAATATAAATCAATAATGATGATTGAAAATAAGGGAAAAATAGCTGACGCGAAGCAAGAAAAAAGGATGTGGTCAGCTTATAGCTTGGCTCTGAATCTGGGATGGATGATCGTTGTACCGATTGTGATATTCGGAATTGGAGGAGTACTGGCTGATAAAAAGTTCGATTGTTTCCCAATATTCACGGTTGCAGGATTTATATTCTCAATGACAACGGCGTTACTAACTGTTTACTACAAGACGAAAGATATCATTATTACAGGAAAACCTAAGCAAAAATAATTATTAGCGTTAACACATATGGCAAGTTTTATCCCACCAACATTAGCGTCAGAAACAATATTTCATATTGGTAGTTTTGAAGTTAGAAATACCCTTATAACAGCGGTGATGACTATTTTTGTGTGGCTTGTCGTTGGGTTGTTAGTGAAAAGAAAAAAATACGCAATGGTGCCAAGTGGTATCCAGAATTTTATGGAAGTGGTAGTGGAAGGACTTTTTAATTTCTTTAATGGGATTGTGGGTGACGAGAATAAGACAAAAAGATTTTTCCCGATTGTTGCCACTATTTTTCTTTTTATCATTGTTTCGAATTGGATGGGTTTATTGCCAGGATTTGGGAGTATTGGACTTTGGGAAGAACATGAAGGACATGAGGTGTTAGTGCCTTTGTTTAGATCTACTTATGCTGATGTAAATATGACATTTGCTTTGGCGTTGGTGGCGATGACTTCTGTTCAGGTGATGGGTTTCTCGTTTTTGGGGTTTAAAAAATATGCTGGGAAATTCTTTATCAATCCTCTGAAAGACTTTGTGGGAAGCTTTGTGGGAATTTTGGAGCTTATGTCTGAGTTTTCAAAAATGATTTCATTCTCTTTTCGTCTTTTTGGAAATGTTTTTGCGGGAGAAGTGTTACTTTTAGTTATTTCTTTCTTAGTTCCATATATTATTCCATTGCCTTTCTATGGGTTGGAATTGTTCGTAGGATTCATTCAGGCGTTAGTTTTCTCCTTCCTGACACTGATTTTTCTACAAATGGCCACAACTGCGCATCACTAGGCCGATAGGTGTTCTATTAGGATTTTTGTACCGATGATGATTAGAACGAGTCCTCCGATTGTGGAGATTTTTGTTTTACAGAGGGATTTGATTTTATGGCCGAAGATTATGGCGAGAAGACTGGTGATGAAGGTGGTGAGGGCAATGATAATTGCAGGGATAGTGATGCCGTCTTTTAAAAAAGCGAAAGTTAGTCCGATGGCTAAAGCGTCGATACTGGTGGCTATGGCTAAGATGAATAAAGTTAAGTTTGAAAACTCTTTGGGGGCTGTATCACATTTTTTCTTGAAGTCTTCTATGATCATTTTTGTTCCAATGATAAATAGCAATCCGAAGGCGATCCAATGATCTATTTGTTGGATAAATTTATTTAAAAAGTTTCCGAGAAACCATCCTATTACGGGCATAATCCCCTGAAATGCTCCAAATAAAAGAGAGGGAACTAAGACTTTTTTTAGCGATAATTTTTTGCAAGTTGAGCCTATCACTGTTGCGACTGAAACAGCATCTATTGATAAGGCGAGGGCAATAATAAAGTTTGTAAATAAATCCATTGTGAAGATGTTAACATTTTCCCTTGGTCCGTCAATATATGTTCAATAGGGCTCGCAATTTGGTGGTGAAATTTGATAAGCGGTAGTAAAATGCTGGCTAGATTTTTAAAAACAATTTATATGATTATTGGACTTACTGGTTCCATGGGGTGTGGCAAGGGGGAGGTTGTGAAGATTTTGGAAAAGGAAGGGTATAAATATGTGACTCTTTCGATGATGGTGAGGGAAGAGGCTAGAAAAAGAGGAATTCCTGAAGAAAGAGAGAAATTAATGGAAGTTGGAAATTCAATGAGAAAGGAGGGTGGTGCGGGGATTTTAGCGAAGAGAGCTTTAGAAACTGTTAAAAATTCAGGACATGATAAATGGGTAGTGGATGGAATCCGTAATCCTGCGGAGATAGATGAATTAAAGAATGGAGAGAATGTTCACATTGTCGGAATAAAGACCGACTTGGAGCTATTGGTGGAAAGAATTATTAGTAGAAATAGAGAGAGTGATGCTAAAACTCATGAAGATATTGTTCGTAAGGTGAATCGTGAATGGGGAGAGGGGGAGCCGGCTGATGGTCAGCAGGTTGGTAAATGTATGGAAAAAGTAGATATGTTGATTGATAATAATGGTACTCTTGAAGACTTAAATCAGAAGTTTACGGAATATTATAAAACTCTTACTTAATAATTATTTTATATATGGTTATAAAAAAACAGAAGTATAGTAGGCCTTCAAAGGATGAATATTACATGGATTTGGCTAATAGTGTTTGTAAGAGAAGTACTTGTACGAAAGTGGAGATAGGAGCTGTGATTATTCGTGATGATCAAGTTGTGGCTACTGGATATTGTGGTTCTCCTCGTGGGACAAAGAGTTCTCTTGATCATGGATTTTGTTTGAGAAAACAGTTGGGAATTCCTTCAGGACAAAGATATGAAATGTGTAGGAGTGTTCATGCTGAACAAAATGCGATTATTAATGCGGCTCGTTCTGGAACAAGTCTTTTGGGTGGGGATATGTATATCTATGGAAAAGTTCGCAGTGATGATGAAAAGACTTTTGAACCGATAGATGCTTTTCCCTGTTTTATTTGTAAAAAAATGTTGATAAATTGTGGATTGGAACGGGTAATTTGTTCTCTGAAAAATGGAAAGATGAAAGTTTTTAAAGTTAGTGATTGGGTAAAAGAATGGTTGAAAAATGATATTATTGACGATAAATTCCAATATGGAGCGGGAGTGAAAAAGTAAATATTTCTTTAACTTCATAAAATTATGGCTTCACAACATTCAATGGATATCGTGGTTAAATTTGATAAGCAGGAGCTTACTAATGCTATAGAACAAGCCAAAAAAGAGGCTTTGAATAGATATGATTTAAAAGATGCTCAGATAGAAATTGAACTTAATGATGATGATATTAAGTTAGTTGCGACAAGTGATATGCATTTGGAATCAGTATATGGTTTGATTGTGAAAAAAATGGCGGGAAGGGGACTTTCTCATAAAATTCTTGATAGACAAAAAATTGAGCAGGCGGGGGGGATGAAAGTTAGACAGCATATAAAGATCGTAAAGGCTTTAGATCAAGAGACTGCAAAAGAACTTAGTAAAAAAATTAGAGAACCTTTTCCGAAAGCGAAACCAGTGATTCAAGGAGACACGCTGAGGGTTACTTCTGGTTCGATTGATGAATTACAGGCGATTATGGGAATGCTACAAAAAGATGAGACGATAAAAGTTCCGCTGGAATTTACGAATTATAGATAGGAGTAGAGTTCACCAAGCTATTTGGTTTTCTTAAGCATTACAGCGCTGATAATGAAGGCCGTTAGAAAGAAACAGGCTCCGTAGAAGCAAGGGGTGAGGAATGGGTTCACAAGGCCTTTAGCGCATCCTAGGGTGCATTCTTGTTTGTTGAGATAGTTGTAAAGTTCGTAGCTGAAATTTGCCCAGGCGAATAATGTGCCGATTAAAAGGATCACGAATTCGGTTATGACTAGTTTTTTCATAGAGAATTTTGTTTAGAAATTATAAATTTCGGATAAGATAATATCTGATAACTATACTTAATAGCAAGAAAGCCAAATGAATTTTTTTACTGTGAAAATTATTATTGGCGATTCCATGAGCTCATGGGGCAATCGTAATTGGAATAAAAGGAGGTGTTTGGTATAATGCTGAGGGTTTTGATGAAACAATCTTTATGAAAATTTCTTGTATCGTTCCTGTTTACAATGAGGCTTCCAGGGTGGGGGCGGTTTTAGACGTTTTAGTGGGGTGTGAATTGTTAGATGAAGTAATTGTTGTAAATGATGGTTCCACTGATAATTCTGAAGAAATTTTGAAAAAGAGGAAGGGAATAAAATTAATTTCTTATCATAAAAATGAGGGAAAATCTCATGCGATGAGAATTGGTTTAGAGGAGTCTAAAAATGATTGGGTGATGACTATAGATTCTGATTTGGAAGGGTTGAATAGAAAAAACATTGAGGCTTTGATTGCTCCGATAAATAGTTATAAGTCTAATTTTGCGATGACTCTGCGTAAAAATAGCTTGGGGATATTCAAATTTTTTAAGTTGGATTTTGTTTCTGGAGAAAGAATTTTTAAGAAAAGTATGATTAAGGATTTAAACGATTTGGAAAAATTGCCAGGCTTTGGGCTGGAAGTATTTTTGAATAAAATAATTATTGAAAATCAGATGAAATTTATGGTTGTGAATTGGCCGAATGTTGTTACTCCAAGAAAATCAGTTAAATTTGGTTTTTGGGCTGGAATAAAAGGCGATTTTAAAATGATTTTACAGATAAAATCCGTAATCGGTTTATTTGGAATCTTGAAACAGTTCTGGAAAATGCGGTTATTAAGGAAGTTTCGGTAATCTTTTGTCCCTCAATTTTTTAATTAGGAAGTAGCTAATAACAATTGCTACCAATATTGTGGTAATAATTATTGCGTAAAATCCTAAGTATTGGTCGATCAATTTATAGGCGTGTCCTGCGAAATAACCAATTAAGAGTAGAATCATTGATTTGGCTACTGTTCCTATAAAATTGAACCAAATAAAGGTTGGGTAAGACATTTTACTCATTCCTGCCGCTGCTAGAAAAAATCCACCGATTGCCTGAGTTTTTCCGATGAGAATGGTTTTTCCTGCATGAATTTTGAAATGGCTATCTAATTTTATAAGTCTATTTTCATTAAGTCCAAAAAAATGCCCCCATCTTTTAATGAATGGTCTTCCGCCCCATCTGCCGATGGAATAATAGAGGGTATCTCCGACCATGTCTCCCATTATTAAAACGAAGTAGGTTATAGGAATACTAAATATTCCTTGTGAACATAAGAGTCCTGAAATTACTGAAATAATCGGGCCCTCAACTACTGAAATCGGGAATAACAAAAAATATTTATAGGTGGAGAGAAGAACTATTAGACTGTCGAGAGAAGAAGTTGTAACCATGGGGCTAGACGTGAACAATGTTTTTGATAAATTTATTTGTGAAATTGTCCCAGGAATATTTTAAGGCTTTTTTACGGCAATTTTCCTTGTTTAAATCGAGACATTTTATCGCGTTTTTGGCTAAATTATTTCCTAAAAATCCATCTTTGCCATTCGTGATTATATCTTTTGGTCCGTGAACGTTGTATGCGGCTACGGGTAGTTCACAGGCTAAGGCTTCGGTTAGAACAAGTCCAAAGGTATCTGTTTTTGAGGGAAAAACGAATACGTCTGAAATTGAAAGTAGATCTACAATATCTTGTCCTTTTTTTTTGCCTACAAAAACTGTGTGTTCTTTAAATTTTCGTTCAAGTTTTTTTCTTTGAGGGCCGTCTCCAATAATCAATTTAGTTCCCGGTAGATCACATTCCAAAAAAGCTTTTAAATTTTTTTCGGGAGCGATTCTGCCGAGGAATGTGAATATTGGTTTTTGTAATGATTTTGGAATTTTGGCTTTGAGATTCTTTTTAAATAAATCTAATTCTACTCCGAATGGCAGTACGGTAACGTTTTTGAATCTCATTTTTTCCAATTCTTTTTTTAGAGAAGGAGTGCTTACCATTACTTTTTTGCTTCTTGAATGGAACCATCGAAGATATTCCCAAGCGATTTTTTCAACCGGTTTAAGATGAATTCGGGCGGTGATATATTCTGGAAAGCGAGTGTGATAAGATGTCGTGAATTGCCATTTACGTTTTACGCAAGCTGTTCTGGCGGCTAATCCCAAAGGTCCTTCGGTGGCTATATGAATATAGTCTGGTTTAATTTGGCGAAGCATTTCTCCGATGCGTTTTTTTGTGAAAATGGCTAGTCTAATTTCAGCGTAGGAGGGGAGTGGAAGGCTGTGAAATAATCCTGGATGAATGATTGTTACTTGATAACCGTGGTCTTCTAGTCCTTTTTTTGTATAAACAATGGCTGTTACAACTCCATTGATGTTTTTTGACCAAACATCGGTTACGATTACTGCTTTTTTCATAGTTTTGGTGTGCACTATGCTGAATTTTTACGCTAAAAATCGGGAATAGGCAAATGTTTTGGAACGCACTTGCGGTTTTTCATCAAATGTGTTACAATTTTATTGTAGAAAAATAAAAATTAACAAAAAAAATATGCCAAATATTGAAAGAGGTCCTGAGGGATCTAGTGAACAGCTTAAAACTGCTGCTACTTTTGAAAGAGATTTAGCAAGGCTGGAATTTAATGAAAAAGCTGTTGCTGATGAGATGTTTGGGATCTTATCACAATCTCAGTATAATGCTTATACTTTGGTAAGGGGAGAAGTTTTAGGAAAACTTCATCCTGAAAGTGATCCAATGACCAGGGAGCAATTTGATGCTTATGTTGCAAAACAAGGAGGAAAGAAATTTTTGGAACAGATTTTCATGAGAGGAAAAGCGGGTTTGGCTAAGGAATTTCGTGAATCTAAAAAGGATTTTGAAAAACAAAAAGAGATGGTTTCGTTGTATGAGACTGCTAAATTGAGTGGAGAAGAACCATCCATGTTTGTAACTCCTAAAGATAGAAACTTTGGTGAATCTGGAGTTGCAGATAAAATTAGAGCTGCTGGGGAAAAGTTTGGAATAAAAGGAGCAGATATATTTAATAAATTGACCTTTGAGCAAGCTTTTGATTCAGGACTTGTTTATAGTGATAGTTTTTCAGCTTCTGCGAAAGGAGCTGCGGAATATGGATTATCTTGGTTTGAATATCGTAATAGAAGTGAGAGGACAGCTCGTTTAGAGAGAGCGGAATTGAGCGCGGAACCGGCTAAGGGGTCTCCTAAAAAGGGGGCTGTGTCGGGGAGTGCACGAACAGGTAAGGAATTTAGAGAAGGGACTGGAAAATTCATTGAAATAGATGAGAATGAATTACTTCCGCCAATTAAAGTTCCTGGGGTCAAGATAGCTCCTGAAAGTAAAAAATGGGAGCCTGTTGATTTATCTAGAGTTAAACCTCGAGGAGGATCTGTTGTCCCTGACGAAAAGACAAAAGAAGGTCCATCTAAGTGATGTTTAAATAAGAATAGCTTTTATTGTTTTGCTATTAATTCCAATTTCTCTTTCCGGGAAAGATTTTTTATTTTGTTTTCTTCCTTTGAGGCTAAAGATCTATTGCGATATTTTTTTGAATAAACAAGATGTACCGGTCTGCGTGCACTTGTATATTTTGCGCCAAGTTTCGATGTGTTGTGTTCGTTAATTCTTCGATTTAAATCGATAGTAATTCCAGTGTACAAAGTTTTATCAGCGCATTCCAGGATGTATAGGTAATACATCTATTTTTTAGCTTTCTTTGTCTTTGGTTTTTTAACTTTCTTGTTTTTTGCGTCTCTGTTGTCTCCTCTTCCCATAGTATGAGGTTGTTAATGAGGTAATTTCAAGTTAGATATTACGAGGAAGTTTTGGATTTTGCAAGAGATCGAATTAGTCCGGTTTTGACGATTTTTAAAATAGCTTCTTCATAACTCATTTGTTTGTTTCTTTTACATGTTTTTATGAAATAGCTTTTTGTAGGGTTTAATCCGGGAGCTAAATTTGCTTCGAGAAAATAAAGGTTTTCATGTTCGTCCATTCTAAGGTCTATTCTGCCGTAATCTCTGCCTCCTAGGGCTATGAATGCTTTTTTTGCGAATTCTGAAATGCGTTTGTGTTCTTTTTTATCTTTGATAGAAATTAAAAGTTCACGGTCTTCTTTTTTTGTTTTAAAACTTAATATTTTATTGCCAAAGTCATTGGCTATTACGATTATTTCGACAGGCATAGGAATTATTTCTTCGCTTGAAGAGGAAAGTATTCCAACAGTGAATTCTCTTCCGTTTAAATATTTTTCTAC
>JBAYNL010000011.1:0-16754 GCA_041678805.1 Candidatus Altimarinota bacterium
GCTGTAAAAAGTTTTACAGCTACAAAATCAGGGGAGAAAGATCAAGGCACTTTTAAAATTATATTCGAAGCAATTTCCTTTATTGAAGATTTAAGAATTGATAATTCCTGTAAAATTGATGGCCTAGATTCTCCCGGACAAGGAATCGAATATACGATTGGAAATACTGAAACTATTTCTTGTAAACTTAGCACTGATACTCCCAACGATAAGGATACCCCCTACACCTTTGAGCTCGAAGAAAATAAGGCAAGAACCTTTACGCTCACAGTTGTCGCCTCTGCTCCAAAAGTAGGGTCTACTCCTATATCTCTAGCCATTAATTCTGTGAACTTCGGCAGGGAGACGGATGATACAAACGCCAATTATTATAAAATGGGATTATAATAGCATTTTAAATCCACGGATGATGCCAATAACGATTCTACCAAAATGGAGAAATAAAATTTAAATAATACAACACTTAAAAGCCCCCTCCTTCGGGAGGGGGCTTTTTTTGTACATGAATTTTTCGCTTCAGATTTTAGAAAAATTTTATAATTATTTTAAAGTTGAGGGATATAACTGTGTTACCACTGAGGGGGACGAATGGGGCTGGAGCGGTCTCGTCGATTGGCTCGTCACCCAGTTGACCGGGGTTCGACTCCCCGCAGCTCCACCACAGTGGGTTATAAAAAAACCACTTTCCCTTACAGGAGAGTGGTTTTTATTTAGGAACTGCTCGTCGACCGGCTCGTCACCTGCATGCTATCACAAATTCATATGCAAACAAAACGAATCATCAAAAGTCTAAAAGCTACTGGACGACATTAAAAACCGCTTAAATAAGGAAGGAAGTGAAGTGGTTACAAAATGTAACCGGTTAAAGTTTGTGGCTAAGGATGGGAAAATGAGACTCACTGATGTAGCAGACGTAGAAACCCTTTTACGTCTCATTCAATCAGTCCCAAGTCCAAAAGCTGAGCCGGTGAAGCTTTGGCTGGCTAAAGTTGGATATGAGAGAATGCAGGAAATTGTAGATCCAGAAAAATCACTCAATAGAGCTAGAGAAAATTGGAAGAAACATGGAAGAGATGAAAAATGGATTCAACAAAGAATGTTTGGTCAAGAAACCCGCAATAAACTCACAGATTATTGGAGCAATCACGACGTAAAAGAAGGAAAAGAATTTGCCATTCTCACAAACATTATTCATCAAGAATGGGCGGAAATAAGTGTAAAAAATCACAAAAAACTCAAAGGTTTAAAGACGCAAAATCTGCGCGACCACATGAACGAAGCAGAGTTGATTTTTAGTGCTCTCGCGGAACTTTCCACAAGACAAATTGCCGAAAGCGTAAAGGCTCAAGGCATGATTGAAAACAAAGTTGCCGGCAAACAAGGCGGAGGAATAGCCAAAAAAGCACGCAAAGATCTTGAGAAAAAAACTGGAAAGAAAATAGTGAGTAAGGACAATTTTTTAAACCTATCGAATTCGATGGGTTTAAAAAAGAGGAGGGATTAAACAGCTTCGCAATATTTCTCTCCCTGTCGCTCACCTCAATAGTCATCGGTGGATAATCATTATGCATAAAACTATTTAAGCAATTTCCCGATTTTACAAAAATTTCACAATTATTTTATCTTTGCCTGATATAACTATCTCGCAGAGTTGATTTTTCTTTGATTGTCATAGGAAGTTAGTATATACTTAGTATATACATCGTAACGATCAAAGCTTATGACTACTCAAACGCAATTTATAATTCGTATCGACAAAAATTTGAAAGAATTAGCTCAAAAAAAGGCACAGGAAACGCTAGGAATAGGGTTAGGTACCCTTACCAAAATTTTTCTGAGAGCATTTGTTTCAAAAGCCGAAGTGTCTTTTTATCTGGGAGATAAGGAGTTTGATCAAAAATTCAATGAATTGATGAAGTCAGAAAAAGCGAGCTCTGCTATTCGGAAATTGGGTAATAGCTTATGACATGGCTTTAATTTACATCACAGATACTCTAAAAAAAGAAGTTAAAGATAAACTGCTAATTAATCAGTTAGTCAAAGAAGTACAAAAACATTCAAAGGGGAACAATAACCTTATAGACCTTTATTCTCCAGAAAAAGACCTCAAGGTATATAAAGCCTATTTAGACTCTGGCAGAGTCAGAGCGGCAATTTTATTAAAATTAAGTGCTCAAATATACGTGCCATTAGTGATAGTAAAAAAAGAATCACGATTAGGCTGGAATTTAAGCAAATATTCCGAAAGTTACTTGGGAAAACGAATTTTAAAGATTTGGAAAGATGTACAAAACAAGAAGTACGAAATTTTAAATCTAACGGATTCGTAACCTTTAAATTAATTGTAATACATATAAATACATGATAGAATTTAGCTACAAATATATCTATAAATTTCTATCTATGTTCCAAGATCAATGTATTTCAGTTACAGATTTACGTACCCAGACAAAGAAATGTTTGGAAGATTTAGAGAAGGCTGAAAAATACGTTTTTATCAACAATAAGCCAAAAGCAGTAATTGTTGATATCAAGTATTACGAGCTTTTAAAAGAAAAACTTGAACAGTTGTATTCACTAGTCGAAATACCAGAAACAAAAGTTACTCATGAATTGAAGACTAAAATAGCAGAGACTAAAAAATTAAATAAATCAGTATTAATCAATATTTGATGATTGTCGTTAAGCAAATTCTTGAACGAAAAGAAGTTCTTCCTTTCAAAAAGCGACAACCAAAAAAAGACTCCATTTGGTATTTTCGCATTAATAAACAATACAGAGCAATTGGGTATATTGATGACGATAGGAATTTGATCATTGTTGAAATAGATAATCATCAATAGGATAAGAATTTGCATCAATGATGTTAGTCGATTTTATAGATATAGCTAAAGGCATGGAAATATCATTTTCAGCACATGCCATAAAGAGAATGGAAGAGAGATCAATTGGTTTTGAAGAAATTACAAAGAAAGTTTTAGCAAAATAAAATATTATAAATTGATTGGGAAAGCCGTATTAATTTTAGTTTGCTCGATAAATGAGAACAAATGTACAATAGTCACATATAACACAAGAACATGGCTCAAGTAAGCTACGATCCGGAGGTTAACATTCTCAGTATAAAACTAAACGATCACAAGATTGCTGATAGCGATATGGAGGATCATTGTGTTATCGATTACGACAAAGATGTCAATATTGTAAATATAGATCTCATGGAGGTTAATCTCGAAAAACTTTTAAAGATTTCCAAATAGGGTCTTAATCAGCGTATTTAAACTGATGCATAGTTACTTTTTTACTATGACTTTTTCTGCATATCTACACGCAAGTCCTGCTCCTCTCCATGTCATTCTGCACACCGATGCGGAATCAGATTCCCGTTTTCACGGGAATGACGATTTTATAAAAATTTCATAATTATTTTATATTTGCCTGATATAACTATCTCGCCATAGGAAATTTGGGTGAGGGTAGATGTAGCAGCGTTTATATTAAAACCGCCACCTCCTCACAAAAACTAAAATCATGCCCGTCAAAAAAATCTTTGCAAAGGCGGGCATGATCGCCCTTTATTTGGGAACTCACTAATCCATATTTTGACAAACTATGCCAAACTTTGCTAAAATAGCCTCAGTAATACATTTAAAATTCTATTCCATGGTTACAATGAATATCTCGATAACCAAAGATTTGGCAGAATTTGTCGACAAAGAAGTGAAAAATAAAAAGTATGCCAATCGAAGTGAATTTTTGCGTCACCTGATTAGAAAGCATTACTTTATGTCTCAACCAAAAAAAATGCCATCAAAGAATTTGGAATATTACGAAACGTTGGATCACACCTTATCAAAAGATTGGCTCGATGATGCCAATGAAGATCTATTTTTAATTCA
The DNA here is from genome assembly GCA_041678805.1 of Candidatus Altimarinota bacterium. Lineage (GTDB taxonomy): Bacteria > Patescibacteriota > Gracilibacteria > UBA1369 > LOWO2-01-FULL-3 > CAINDQ01. The sequence continues at coordinate 3,900 of JBAYNL010000011.1, forward strand.
ATAATTATGAATCAAGGAGATATAGTGATAGCCGATTATCCATTTAGTTCATTAAAACAATCCAAAATCAGGCCTGCAATTGTTGTTTCAAATGGTAAATTTAACACAGGAGAGGATCTTATTTTAGTTCCAGTTACAACAGTTGGAGAAGGGCTCCATAGATCAAAAATATCCACAGATGATTTGGAAGAAGGCTATTTAACTCGTGAATCATATATTCATTATTCAAATCTATTTACGATGGAAAAAAGATTGATAATGCAAAAAGTTGCAAGCCTAAAAACTCCAGCATTAAGCCAGTTGATAGCCGATGTGAGAGCAAATTTCTAAAGCAGCCTACTTTCTATTACGTCCCGCTCTCCCAGCTACTCAAGTATTTCTGTTGAACAGGAGTCAATTTGTCGATCTCAATTCCCATCGCCGTAAGTTGAAGGCTAGAAATGTATACATCGATTTCCTCAGGCAATGTATATACTTCTGCTTTTAATTTTCCCTTATTCTTTACCAAATATTCACAGGCTTTAGCTTGTCCGCAGAAACTCAAGCTCATCACATCACTTGGATGACCTTCTGCTGCCGCCAAGTTAATCAAGCGTCCTTCTCCCAAAATATAAATTCTTTTTTCGCCACCATTTTTCCCTCCCACCATCATATATTCCTCCATAAAAGGTCTGATTGTTCGTACGCTCTTTGCTTTTGCCTTTATTCCTGCCACATCAATTTCACAGTCAAAATGTCCGCTATTAGCCAAAATAGCGCCATTTTTCATCTCTTTTACATGATCGGCTGTAATTACATCTCTATCGCCAGTTACAGTAATGAATAAATCACCGATTTTAGCGGCATCTTTCATCTTCATGACCCGAAATCCGTCCATCACCGCTTGAAGCGCTCTAAAAGGCTTTACTTCAGTCACAACGACATTCGATCCCATTCCCTTTAGTCTTAAAGCCACTCCTTTTCCACAACTCCCGTATCCAGCCACAACAGCTGTCTTTCCAGCATACATAAAATTAGTAGCTCTGATAATTCCATCAAGAGTCGATTGTCCGGTCCCATAATAGTTATCCATCAAGTGTTTCGTCAGATTATCATTCACTGCGACTACCGGATATTTCAAGGCATGATCTCGTTCCATGGCTTCCAGACGGATAATTCCTGTGGTTGTTTCTTCACATCCTCCAATTATTTGAGGAATAAGTTCAGTATGTTTTTTGTGAATTTCGGAAACCAAATCGCATCCATCATCAATTGTAATATGAGGTTTTCCAGCGATTATTTTATTCAAAAACTCATAATATTCTTTGCCACTCTCTCCTTTGTGAGCATAGACATGCACGCCTTCTTTTGCGAGTGCGGCAGCCACGTCATCTTGAGTGGAAAGGGGATTACATCCTGTGATAAAAACTTCTGCGCCAGCCGCCCTAAAAGTTCGGATCAAAACAGCTGTTTCCTTTGTAACATGCAGAGCCATTCCAATTCTCAAACCCTTAAAAATCTTCGATTTTGTCATCTCTTTGCGCACTTCCATCAGCGCTCCCATATTCATTTCGGCGAGTTCAATATTCTTTAGTCCCTGCGCAGCCAGTTTCATATCTCGAACTTTGTAATCCATAGTAATTTTAATTTAAATATTTTTTCAAAGCCTCTGCTTTATCGCAAATTTCCCAAGTAAATCCTTCTTCATTTCTGCCAAAATGTCCATATGCGGCAGTTTTCACAAACTTTGGTTCTAACAATTTCAAGTTTGCAATAATTCCTTTTGGAGAAAAATCAAAATTCTCACGAACTATTTTGATCATAGTTTCATCATCTAATTTTCCTGTTCCAAAAGTTTCCACAAAAATAGAAACTGGATCCTTTACTCCAATCGCATACGCCACCTGAATCTCGCATCTATCAGCCAATCCTGCGGCTACGATGTTTTTTGCAACATACCTTCCCATATACGCTCCACTACGATCAACTTTCGTACAATCTTTTCCAGAAAAACATCCGCCACCATGTCGGCCCATTCCACCATAAGTATCTACAATAATCTTTCTTCCAGTTAGTCCTGAGTCTCCAGGAGGACCACCAATAATAAATCTTCCGGTTGGATTTACATGATAAACAGTATTTGCATCGAGTAAATTTCCACAAACTGGCTTAATCACATGCTCGATCATATCGGCTTTAATCTGAGGTTGTTCTGCTTCCGGTCCATGTTGAGTTGAAACAACAACCGTGTGAACGCGTACCGGTTTAAATCCATCATATTCAATTGTCACCTGACTTTTTCCATCAGGTCGAAGATATTTTAAAAGTCCTTGTTTGCGAACCTCTGCCAACTTTCGCACCAACTGATGAGCCATCATAATTGGCATAGGCATCAATTCAGGAGTTTCATTACAAGCAAACCCGAACATCATTCCTTGGTCTCCAGCACCTCCTGGATCTACGCCCATAGAAATATCGGGACTTTGCTCGTCAATCGCAGTAAGTACACAACAAGCCTTATAATCAAAGCCATAAGTGGCATCTGTATAGCCAATATCTTTGATAATATTTCTGGCGATTTTTTGAAGATCAGCATAGCCGTTTGTGCGAATTTCTCCAGCTATAAACACAACTCCCGTAGAAACCAAGGTCTCACAGGCAACGTGACTTGTGGGATCTTGACGAAGTAAATCATCAAGAACTCCATCAGAAATCTGATCTGCCATTTTATCAGGATGGCCTTCTGTGACCGATTCGGAAGTGAAAAGATGGGTGGACATAATGTTATTATTTTTATAGACTACACACACGCACAAATATACATTATGGTTATTCGAAAAACAATCAAACTTAAGCCCAAAAATATTCCACTTAAGGAGGAACAAAAAGAGGCTAAACCGGAAAAAGCCCCCGACAAGTTAGTAGTCATCATTGTGCATCAAAATACCCCTGATTATCTCAAGGTTTGTATGCCTTCCATTATGGAGCAGACTTACAAGAATTTTGATGTGGTTTTCATTGATAATAGCTCTACTGACAGAGAAGGAGTTGAATTTATGCACAAAAATTATGACTCAGATCAAAGAGTTACCATTATCGCGAATACCGATCATCGCAGCTTCGCGAAAACGGCTAATCAAGGAATCAGAATCGCGTTAAGCAGAGGAGCAAAATATGTTTCCGTGATCAGTCCGGAAGTGGTTGTTTCGCCTGATTATTACGAAAAGCTGATAGCTCATTCCAGGAAAAACCCCAAAGTCGCAGGAACCACCGGGAAAATTTATTTATACGATTTCAACAATCTTAAGCCCACGGATATTATCGATAGTGCAGGGCTTATTGCCTACAAAAATAGACGTATTGTCGATGCCGGACAGGGAATGGTGGATGATGGAAAATTCAATGAAGATAGAGAAATTTTTGGAGCTTCCGGAGTGTGCCCTTTATACAACATGGCTGCTCTTGAAGATATTAAAGTTTTTGACGAATATTTTGACGAAGATTTTGAAAAATATAAAGAAGACGCCGATCTGTCGTGGAGATTTTTGCTCTACGGCTGGAAGAGTTTGTATTGTCCACATGCTGTTGCTTATCATGCCAGAGGACAAATCGTTCAGACCACATTTACTACTAAAGAATTTTTGAAAAACAGGAAAAACATAAGCAAAATTCAAAAAGAAAAATCTTTTAGAAATCAACTGTTGATGCAGGCAAAAAACGAACTTTGGGGCGCGTTTTGGAAAGATTTTGGAGCCATAGTATCAGTAAAATTAGCCTCACCTCTTTACATGACTTTTGCTGAACCTTACCTTTGGAAAGGCTACGCGGGATACTTAAAAAGACTCCCTCGTATCCTCAAAAAACGTAGTCACATCATGAAAAACAAAAGAGTTACTGCGAAAGAAATAGTTAAATGGTTTAGAGGTAGATCACTTTAAAACATACGGTAAAGTCATTGCCAAATCACTAGCAGAGAAACATTCTCCCTTTTGCTTTTTAAGCAAATCTCCAGCTTTTCCGGCAAAGAATGCAGCGCATCTAGCGGCATCAAAAGGCTCTAGTCTTCTTGCAAGTAAACTTGTCACAAATCCTGCCAAAACATCTCCCGTTCCTCCAACAGTCATGCCGGCATTCCCTGTAATATTTTTTTCCACAACTCCATCTTCCGAAGATACGTAGTCTATATGCCCTTTTAGAAGTACGTTAATATGTAAATCCATTGATAAAGATCTCAAAAGAACGATCGATTTTGGATCTTTTTCATCCACGACAATGTCCCTATCAACCAAGTTTTCAAATTCATTTCCATGAGGAGTCACTACGATAGATTGTTCCAGCGGAAATTTCTTAATTTCTTTAAGCGCAGGAATTGCGTCTGCGTCCAAAACAGTTGGAACGTGTAAATTATTGACGATATCAATTACCGCTTCAGTTGTTTTTTCATTATTGGAAAGACCTGGCCCAATCAAAATGCTATCAACATTTTTTCCCAATTCAATAATTTGCGGAGTTGCTCTTGGTGTCAAAAAATCTCCAGGAAAACTTTTTACTATAAAGTCCGGATATAGGCTTCTGGATACATCAAAATTACATTCCGGAACAAACAAGTAAACCAAATCTGCTCCACTATAAAGCGCGCCCAGTCCAGCCAAAATAGGCGCTCCAAAGTAGTCCAAACTTCCTCCTACGATCAAGACTCTCCCATTTTCTCCCTTGTGAGAAGTTGGTGACCTTTTTGGCAATAATTTTGATACGACCGACTCTTTTACGATGTCCATGTTTTTAATTTAATAATTCTTTGTGTGAATCTTTATAGCCTTCTTCTAAATTATAAAAAGCTTTTCCGCCTAAATATTGAGCTTTTCCGCCAAGATTTTCCTCTATTCTTAGAAGTTGATTATATTTGCAAATGCGATCTGTTCGAGAAGCTGATCCTGTTTTAATTTGGCCAGTGCCCATCGCTACAACGAAATCTGCGATGGTAGTGTCTTCCGTTTCACCACTTCTATGAGAAACAACGGCTGTCCAATTAGCAGCCTTCGCCATATTGATAGCATCGATTGTTTCAGTAATAGTTCCAATTTGGTTCAGCTTTATTAGGATAGAATTACAAGTTTTTTCAGCAATGCCTTTTTCTAGCCTCTTCACATTTGTTACCAATAAATCATCTCCCATCACTTGAATAGTTTTTCCGACACTAGCCATGAAGTTTTTCCAACCGTCCCAATCATCTTCACTAAAGCCATCCTCAATTGAAATAATAGGGTATTTTCTCAAAAGAACATCATAATAATTCATCAAATCACCATTACTTAATAACTCAGGAGTCCCACTAACTTTAATTTTATATCGTTGAGTAGTTGCATCGTAAAATTCACTTGCAGCAGCGTCTAATCCGATCATCACGTCTTTCCAAAGTTTATATCCGGCAGCCGTAATCGCTTGCACAATATAATCCAAAGCAGCTTCGTTATTTGGAAGATTTGGAGCAAAACCTCCTTCATCTCCCACAGAAGTTGATAATCCGTTTTTTTTCAAAATATCCTTCAAGCTATGGAAAACTTCAGTTCCCATTCGTAAAGCTTCTCTAAAATTTGGCGCACCCACAGGCAAAATCATAAATTCCTGAATATCCAAACCGCTATCGGCATGTTTTCCGCCATTCATAATATTCATCATTGGTACAGGCAGAGTGGTCGCATCTTTGTTCAAATATTCATATAAAAATAAGCCTCTTTCATTAGCGGAAGCTCGAGCTGCCGCCATAGACACTCCCAAAATAGCATTAGCTCCTAGTTTTCCTTTATTTTCAGTCCCATCAAGTTCAATCATTTTTTTGTCTAATCCCTTTTGATCCTCGCTCTCCATTCCAATCAAAGCATCATTCAAAAACGTATTAGCATTCTCTACCGCTTTCAAAACTCCTTTTCCCATGTATCTAGCCTTATCGCCATCTCTCAGCTCTACAGCCTCATGAACTCCTGTAGAAGCTCCACTTGGCACAATCGCTGATCCCTTGCCTTTTTCCGTAAAAACTTCAACTTCAACAGTCGGATTTCCTCTGGAATCTAGAACTTCGCGTGCATGAATTTTAGTGATTTTTGACATATCTAAAGGTTAATTTTTTCAAGTGCCATATTACCAAATATTGCATATCTCTTACAAGTCTAGTATGCTTCCGATACAAATCATTTAAGTACAAATTTATGGATATCACATGGCATGGAAACACCTGCTTTGTATGCAAAGACAAGGGTGCGACTGTAGTTGTTAATCCGGATAGTGAATCTGGAAAATTAAAGGGAGAAATAGTCCTTTCTAGTCTAAAAGAAAAGACCGCTGAAGTTGAAGGAATGACCCAAATTTGCGATTGGCCCGGAGAATATGAAATAAAAGACATTGCAATTAGCGCTTTCCCAGCGTGGAAGAGCAGCAAGAAAAACGAGGAAAAAGAAGGTAAAAAGTCCGAAGCTACTCTTGTTTTTAGATTCGATATGGATGGAATTAAAATGTGTCACCTGGGAGAACTAGGACATGCTTTAACTAGCGATATGGTAAAAGAGATCGGGGACATCGACGTCTTAATTATGAGTGCTGGAGAGGGGACGAATCTTGATAGCAAAAAAGCTATAGAAATTTTGGAAGCTATCGATCCAAGAGCATTGATTATTACCGATAATGGAGGCCAAAAAGACTTACTTAAGGAACTTGGGGCTGAACCCACAGAGGAAATCGATAAATTTTCTTTCAAAACAAAGAGTGAATTGCCCGACAATAAAAGAACATACGTTATCTTGAAAAAATCATCATAGATTGATTATGCGCCCATAGTTCAATGGATAGAACAAGGCACTCCTAAGGCTTAAATGCAGGTTCGATTCCCGCTGGGCGCACCATAAAGTAGCGAGATTTCCGGTCCGAAGTGGAGCCCGCCAGGGGCGGGCGTAACGAAGGAGAAAAAGTGAAGAAATTTTGCGACGGCCAGGAGTAAAAATTTCGAACTTTTTCAGGAGAGCCCTATTGAAGAAACCCTATTACACACCATGAAATACCTAATCTACACCTACGGCTGTCAGATGAATTATTCCGATACGGAAAGAATGCAGACGTATCTGGAGGCACTTGGTTTTAAAAAGGCAAAGGATGAAAAAGAAGCAGATATTATTCTTTTTAATACCTGCAGTATTCGTCAAAAAGGTGAGCAAAGAGTAATTGGAAAAATGGTGGACATGATCAAACTTCGCAAAAAAAATAAGAATCTAATGGTGGTGATTACTGGCTGTATGGTGCGAAAATCAAGCTCCCGTTATTCTGAAACGAGAGATAAACTATTTAATCGAAGTAGTGAAATAGACATCGCTTTACGCATTGAAGAATTGCCCCGCCTCGCTGAATTGATCAAAGAACTTCATCCTAAAATTAAATTGAAACCGATTGAAGAAGAGACCCTGGAAGATTATTTCAAAATTGCTCCAACCTATACTTCAAAAGCACAGGCTTTTATCCCGATTTCGACGGGCTGTGATAAGTTTTGTACATATTGTATTGTTCCGTTTAGTCGTGGTCGTGAAAAGAGCAGACCAATGGCTGATATTCTCAAAGAATGTGAAGAATTTGTGAAACAAGGTGGCAAAGAAATTACTTTACTTGGGCAGACGGTTGATTCTTATGGTTTAAGTATTTTTGATAAACAGGAAGGCACGTTTAAACATCTTCCAAAAGGCAAAACTCCGTTTGTACATTTACTCGAACAAATAGATAAGCTTTCCACCAAAGGTTTAAAAAGACTGAGATTTACCTCCTCTCATCCTAAAGATATTTCGGATGATTTAATCAAAGCCCATGGCAAATTAAAGACCCTGATGCCCTATCTTCATTTGCCTGTTCAAGCTGGACATAACGCCACTTTAAAGCGTATGAATCGTCCTTACACTATCAAAAAATATCTCGAAATTATTAAAAAATTGCGAAAAGCAGTACCAGACATTGCCATTTCCACAGATTTTATTGTGGGGTTTTGCGGAGAAACAGAAAAAGAGTTTCAAGCAACTTATGATTTATTTAAAGAACAGGAATTCGATTTCGCTTATTTTGCCCAGTACTCAGAGCGAAAAGGAACCTTTTCTGCCAAAAATCTAAAAGATGACGTGCCAAAAAAAGTTAAAAAAGAAAGATGGCATTTAATTAATGAATTATTGAAAAAAATAGTCGCCAAAAAATTACCAAAATCCGTAGGTAAAACGCTGGACGTTTTAGTCGAATTTGAGGAGAAAGGAATGCTTCATGGGCATAGCGAACACTACAAAGAAGTCCAATTTAAAGGAAAAAAATCTCTCATTGGTGAAATAGTCCCGATAAAAATTACCAAAGCGGATCAATGGGTTTTGGAAGGGAAAATTATCCAATAACTGCCTTAATTCTCCTCACCCCACTGGAAGAACTTTCTTCCTTTAGAATTTTAAAGCTCTTTAAATCAGCAGTGTTATTGGCATGAGGTCCACCACAAATTTCCATGCTTGCCACAATATTTTTTAAAGGTTCCCCCATCGTATAAACTTTTACTGTATCGCCATATTTTGACTCAAATAAGCCAATAGCGCCACGTTCCTTTGCGGCAGACACAGACATTTCTTCGCAGACTATCGGTAAAGCTTTTTGAATTTGTTCATTCACAATTTTTTCTACTTCAGCAATTTGCTCAGGTGTCATTTTTTCAGTATGACTAAAATCAAAACGTAATCTTTCAGCTGTAATATTAGATCCTCTTTGTTCCACGTGAGTTCCTAAAACTTGGCGTAAAGCAGCGTGTAATAGGTGAGTAGCCGTATGCAATTTGCTCACTTGTTCACTATGATCAGCAAGTCCCCCTGAGAACTTTTTTTCAGCTCCAGCCTTTGATAATTCTTGATGAGTTTTGAAATGTGTATCAAATTTTTCAACGACATATTTTTTTTCTTCTTCATTGTTTATCCAACCTTTTTCGGTCAATTCTTCGAGTGTTAATTCTAACGGGAATCCATATGTCGCGAACATTTCAAAGAAGAAATCTTCCTTGAAAGATTGCGGTTTTTTGGCTAATCCTTGAGCTTCCATCTGTTCGATATCTTTCCATAAAATAGCTAAACCTTTATTAATTGTTTGATTGAATTTTATTTCTTCTTGAGAAAATTCATGAATAATTTTATCTCTGTTTCTTTCGAGAATAGGATAAAATTCTCCATAAATTTTTATGTAAATTTCCGCAATATTTGTGATAAAAAGATCCTTGATGCCGAGGTTTTGAGCCCGTCTTATGGCTCTACGAAGAAGCCTTCTTACAATGTATCCTTGGTCGGTATTTGATGGAGAAACACCATTTTCGTCACCCACGATAAACGTTGCTGCACGAAGGTGATCGGCGATGATCCTTTCCGAAATAAATGCATCTACCAAGGGAAGTCCTGCAGCTTCTTGTAATCTTTTAATTTCATGCATTACCGGCTCAAATAATTCAGTTTCAAAAGGAGACCCGACATGATCTAGATCTTTTTTCCTACTATCCATAATCGTCAAAACTCTTTCCAATCCCATTCCGGTATCGACATTTTTCTGAGCTAGAGGCTCAAATTTTCCTTCAGCTGTTTTGTTGTATTGCATGAAAACATCATTCCAAATTTCTACCCATTTATTATCATCAGGATCAAATTTAGCAGGAACATTTCCTCCTCCGGTCCAATAAAACATCTCTGTATCTGGACCGCATGGACCTGTTTGACCAGCTGGTCCCCACCAATTATTTTTCTTTGGTAAAAATGCGATTCTATCATCTGAAATCCCAAGACCTCTCCAAATATTAGCAGCTTCATCATCACGAGGAGCATCATTGTCTCCCGCAAAACAAGTCACGGCCAACATTGATATTGGCAAACCTAAGCCTTTTTCGGGGTCCGTTAAAAATCCATAACTCATCTTGATCGCTAACTCTTTGAAATAATCTCCTAGTGACCAGTTTCCCAACATTTCAAAAAATGTTAGATGGCATTCATCTCCTACTTCATCAATATCATCCGTTCGAATACATTTTTGTACATCTACTAATCTTTTCCCTGATGGGTGCTGTGCTCCCACCAAAAAAGGAACCAGCGGATGCATTCCCGCAGTCGTAAATAAAACAGTTGGATCATTTTCCGGAATCAGGGAAGACCCCTTAATTTCTTTATGTTGATGGTTGTTAACGAAGAAATCTATGAATTTTCTTCTCAGTTCGTTTGCTGTCATAGGGTTGCTTTATAAGTAAATAGCCGCCTAATTCTACGAAAAATCCATTTAACTTACAAGTAATATGTGGCAATATTAGACAAATCACCAATCCTCGAAAATTAATAAAACATTCCTATGAGTAGAAAGTCTAAATCAAAAAAAATAAACGCAAATACTTTGTTGCAACCGATTAAAAAAGAAAATAAAAAATCTATTTCAAAAGTAAAAGAGCAGCCAAAAAGAAGAGTTAGTAAACAGGCCATTTTTGGGGGAGTCCTTGTTCTAATAATGGTTTCATTATTGGTAATGGTAGGTTTTTTGCTGTTTAATAAGGCTTTTAAACCGGCGTCTATTGCTAAAATAATACCAGGAGAGAACGTCATTGCTGTCTTGGAAATAAATTCTAATTTTGAACATAGCCAAATAATTAAGGGAACAGAACTATTGAAAAGCCACGAAGAATATTCCAAAGAGAACCTCCTGAAATATGTCGAGAATCAATTCCAAATAAGTTATACAACCGACCTAAAACCATGGTTGGGAAGATCAATGGGAGTAGTCTTTTTAAGTTCTAAAAAAGAAGAAGGCTCTATCAATAAATTGTATTTTGCAGAAATTGCTAGTCAAGAAAACGCTCGAAAATTCTTTAGCCAAGGCAACAAATTGAGTTACGAAGGACATGAAGTTTATGCCTTAAAAGCAGCTCTTTACGCCGTAATTATCGATGATTATGTTTTTGTTTCTTCAGAGGAAAAAGATGTTTATGAACTTGTAGACGCTCAAAAAAATCGCGGTAACTCTCTCTATGCTTCTGAAAAATATCGCAAAATAGACGACAATCTTCCTATCAACAAAGTTGCTTTTGTTTATTTAGATTTTGAAAAAATCAACAATGGATTTATTAAAAATTTCCCAATTTTAAGCGAAAAAGGATTGTCGATAGAATCATTTGCTCCATTTTTCAAAATATTCAAAGCTGAAGGTTTTGCTCTAATAGCAATGGATAACAATTTCGTCATCCAAAGTTTTTTAAGTCTTGATGCTGAAAAATTGGAGAATAGCCAATACATTACTTTCAAAGAAAAATATCATGCCAACTTAATGAACTCTGTTTCAACAGATACTTTGGCTTTTTGGGGAGGGGTAAATCTTGAATATCAGTTAAAAAGAATGGTTGAAGTTTTTTCTGGAGGTAACGAAGATGCGATGTCTTTTATCAACGCTCTCGTTCAAAATTATGTTCAAAAATATTTTGGGCAAGATATTAATTTTAGACAAGATATTCTACCTTTACTAACCGGAGAATACGCTTTGGCCGTAGAGGAAATCGATAAAAATAATATTTATAAAGTGCTTTTAGAATTGGCAAACCCAGAAATCGATTCTGCAAATTTACAAAAAATAGCAGAGAAATTTATTCAAAGCGGAGGAATTTTTAATCCTTCCATCGTAGAACATACCCTTCCAGATGGAACTGTTTCAAAAGAGATAATTGCAGTGCCAGAAGAAGTCCAGAAAATAGACAGTACATATAAAAATATTGTTATCCATGGCCTGAAAATTGGAGAAAGAGAATGGGGAATTTATTATGCAATAGTGGGCAATGTCGCCGTTATTGCGACTCACATTGATGGAGTAAAGAGTACAATTGATATTGCTAACGGAGAGAAAAACAGTTTGGAATCAACAGCTGTTTTTGATTATCAAATAGCCCCAATTCTTGAGAACTCAGACGAAGTAACTTATTTCAATTTAAGAAAACTTTATCCTTTGTTACTCGATGAAAATTCTTTAAACGAATATCTTAAACCAATAGATTCATTTAGTTCCGGAAAAAATTATTTCAATGATGGGATTGTGACAATTAATTATTTGCACATTGATTAACAATGGCTAAGAACATAGAAGATATTAAGGAAGTCCCTTTTAATAAGAAGATTGATCTAAGAACCAAAATCTCCAATAAAAAATCTAAAAGAAAAAAAGGAGAAACTTTGGTGTATGAAAAAAATATTATCTTCAAAGAGAAGGGGGATTTCACACAGATAAAGGATCTAGAAGGAGATAAACCTCGTCATTACATTTATATCAAAGGTGAAAAATCATCTCCTCCAAAATTTTTGGGAAATCTCTTAAGAGTATCGATTGCCGGAATAATTATCGTGCTGATTCTTAACACTATTAACGCTTATTATAGAGGAAAAACTCTCGAAAAAAATATTTCAGAATCTGCTTACGAAGGCTATTCCTTTCTCGTAGATGCCGGTAAAAACGCTACAAAAATTCAATTTGACGGTGCGATAGAGGCCTTCAATAAGGCTCAAACTAATTTTACTGAAGCTGAAAATAGTTTGTGGTTTATCAATACGGATCAATCATTTTATGCCAAGAATGTGAACCTCGTGAAATCCGTAGATGCCCTTTTAAAAGGTGGCAAATATTTTGCTCAAGCTGGTGAAAATTTCACAGAAGCTTTGGAAGAATTTAATAAAATACCCATTTATTTTATCTCCAAAAATGGGAACCAAGACAAGTCCAGCCCCTCTATTACTGACGCTTTAAAATTAGGATTAGAGAAGACAGATTTTGCTATCGAAAAAGTTGAATTAGCGGCTGAATCAGTGGCGACTGTAGACA
>JBAYNL010000012.1:0-15742 GCA_041678805.1 Candidatus Altimarinota bacterium
CGTAATAGTCTTTCTTCTGCTGTTAATTCAGTTTCTCCCTTTGGAGTAATTTTACCAACCAAAATATCTCCTTCATGAACGGTGGCGCCGATTCTAACGATACCATCGTCATCAAGATCTTTTAATTTATTTTCTCCAACATTTGGAATGTCTCTGGTAATAATTTCAGGGCCAAGTTTTGTCTCACGAACGTCTACGGTGAAGGATTCGATATGAACTGAGTCATAGTAACCTCTTCTTACCATTCTTTCTGAAATGATAACCGCATCCTCAAAGTTGTAGCCTTCCCATGATACGTAAGCGACTAAGGCGTTTTGACCGAGAGCCATTTCTCCATTATCGATGGCTGATCCATCTGCAAGTACTTCACCTTTTTTTACTTCGGCACCTTTTGAAACTCTTGCTCTTTGGTGATTACATGTACCTTGATTTGATCTTTCGTATGTTTGAAGTTCATAACTTACTTTACGACCATTGTCATAAACAACGGTAATAATGTCTGCGTCTACGTATGAAATAGTTCCATCTCTTTCGGCCAAGATTACTTGACCGGAACTCTTTGCGGCTAAATCCTCAATACCAGTACCAACAACTGGTGATTCCGGAGAGATCAACGGAACGGCTTGACGTTGCATGTTTGAACCCATGGAAGCACGAGTATTATCATCATGTTCCAAGAATGGAATCATGGCGGTAGTGATTGAGATAATTTGTTTTGGAGAAATATCCATGTGCGTAACGTCATTTACATGAGAGAGCAATGGTTCTCCACCTTTTCTGCAAGATAGACGTGTGTTTGTAAATTGACCTAATTCATCAGTTTCTGAGTTTGCTTGAGCAATGATGAAATCACGTTCTCCATCGGCGTCAAAGTATCCGATTTTTTCAGTAATATATGGTCTTACTTTAATTTCTTTTAAATCTGTTTTTCCAAGGTCCTTAGCAACTTTTTCAGTAATTTCGTCTCCGGCTTTGACAACGTCGTGTCCTTTATAATTTACAGTTTCTCTGGCAATTCTTCCTATCAAATTTCTTGCTGTAGTTGGAACAAGATCGGAAACTTCTCTATATGGAGTTTCGATAAATCCATATTCGTTGATTTTTGCATAAGTAGCTAAATGCACAACGAGACCGATATTTGGACCCTCAGGTGTAGAGATAGGACAGATTCTTCCGTAGTGAGATGTATGCACATCACGAACATCAAATGACGCTCTTTCTCTTGAAAGACCTCCGGGACCCATCGCTGATAGTCTTCTTTTGTGTTCAAGTTCAGCTAGTGGATTGGTTTGATCCATGAACTGTGATAATTGTGAAGATGCGTAGAATTCTCTTAGTGCTGCGGTAATTGGTCGAGAGTTTACTAATTGAGTAGGAGTAACTGTCTCAAGATCCATAACCGTCATTCTATCTTTTGCGATTCTGTCTGTACGTAGTAAACCAACACGGAATTTATTTTGAACCAATTCTCCAACGGCACGGATTCTTCTGTTTGATAGATGATCGATATCATCTGGTTTCATTTCGCCATTATTCAATCTGATCAAATATTTTAAAATTTGAATCAAGTCTGGCACTTGGAATGTATGGAATTTTTTCTTATTTGGAGTGTCTAATTTGAATCTCTTATTTAGTTTGTATCTAGCTACTGGACCCATGTCGTATTTTCTATAATCAAAGAACATGGAATTAATAAGGCCTTTAGCGTTTTCAGGTGTAGCTAAATCTCCAGGACGAATTTTTTTGTAGATATTCTGATAAGCATCTTCAGCTGTTTTTGCTGAATCTTTTTCAAGAGTCATCAAAATATAATCATGATTGACGTCTTTGATTTCGTCTTTAAATAACTCGATGATCTCTTTATCTGTTTTGTATCCAAATACACGTAATAGGGAAGTGATTGGGATTTTTCTTTTGCGGTCGATTTTTACAGTGACAATGCCTTTTTTATCTGTTTCGATTTCCAACCAAGCACCTCTTTTTGGAATGATTTTTGCTGTATGCATTCCTGGAGTTGCGGCACTTTTTGAGAAGAATACTCCGGGTGAACGTACGATCTGAGACACAACTACTCTTTCAATTCCGTTGATAATGAATGTTCCACGATTGGTCATTAAGGGGACGTTTCCTAGGAATACATCCTGTTCCTTAATTTCACCTGTCTCTTTATTGATTAATTGAACGTGTACTTTTAATGGAGCTTCAAATGTAAGATTTTTATTCTTTGCGGTTTCAGCGTCGTATTTTATTTCGCCAAGGGAATGATCTAAGAAATGTAATTCTAGCTTTTTCCCTGAGAAGTCTTGGATAGGAGTGATTTCGTCTAGTAATTCACGAATTCCTTCTGTCAAAAACCATTTATATGAGTTGATCTGAACTTCAATAAGTCCAGGGATTGTTACTTTTTGATCGATTTGATGATTGAAAAATTTGCGCTCTGTTCTCAGAAGAACCGGATTTTGATGAGAAGTTAATTCGGAAGGCTTGATTAAATTTTGATCTTTCTTCGTAGTTTTTTCAGCGATAAGTCTTACTCTTTTTGTAGGTTTCTTTTCTTCTTTTTTCTCTTCAATTCGTGGTGCTTTGTTAATCGTGATTTTTCTTGGAGTTCTTGCTGGAGCGACAGCTTTTTTAGGGGCCGCAGCTGCTGGTTTCTTTGCCACTTTCTTTTCTGGCTTAGAAACTTTTTTAGGAGTGGCCTTCTTTGGAGTCACTTTTTTAGGCGCAGCTTTTTTAACTACTTTCTTTGTAGGCTTAGTAGTTTTTTTAGGTGCTGGCTTGGAAGGTTTCTTTGAAGTTTTTTTAATAACTTTTTTCGCTTTAGCCATATGAAAAAATAGTCAAGGAATTGTATTTGGCCGCCTATACAAATTGATTATACAAGCAGTCGTTTATGCACTATCTTCCTTAACTCAATCGAGTTGATAGCTCTTTGATTTTACTTACAGTTGATTTTATATCAAGTTTATTATTGTTTAACATAAAAACGGACTTGCGTTGGTCGCGATAATGTTGCGTTTTACGTTTGTCTTTTTGGGAGAGATGTGGTTGAATGAGGAAGATATGGAAAAGATGTTCTCACAATTACGCCGCCGCGAAAAAACGAAGCTTCAAAAGTTTCGCCGTTAGGCGTACATAAAAATAACTTTGTGAGGCTTCGTAGGACTACGAGGCCTTTTTTTATTAATTTAAAATTTTAAAAACATGAACAACAATTATATAAAAGTTGCTTCTTATGAAGCTAAAAAAGGTGAGTTCGATAAGATTTTGTTACTTTACTCCGGAGGGTTAGATACTTCAGTGATGATTAAATGGTTGCAGGATAATTATGAGGCTGATGTTTATACTTTAACTGTGAATATTGGACAGGTGGATGACAATTTAGAAAAGGTCAAAGAGAAGGCTATCAAGCTTGGAGTAAAGAAGGCGATGGTTCTTGATGCGCAGGAGGAATTTGCAAATGAATATCTGACCAAAGCGATCAAAATGAATGCTGATTATCAAAGTGGTTATCATTTGTTTTGTCCGTTAGGAAGGGCAATTATTGCTAAGAAGGTAGTGGAGGTTGCTCAATCTGAAGGGATAACGGTGATTGCTCATGGTTGTACTGGAAAGGGAAATGATCAAGTCAGGTTTGATTCGTATATCACAACTTTGGATCCTGTGATGAAGATTATTGCTCCAGTTAGGGAATGGTCGATGGGTAGGAGTGAAGAAATCGAATATGCAAAAAAGCATAAGATTCCCTTGAGTAATCATGATCCAAAATATTCTTATGATGAAAATTTGTGGGGATGTTCGGCGGAAGGAGGAGAAATAGAAGATGTGAAACTTGTTCCAGATTTGGAGAAGATTTTGATTATGAATCAGTTGATGGAGAAGTCGGCAAATGAAGTTTCGGAAATTTGGATCGGATTTGAGAAGGGGATTCCAGTGTCTTTAAATGGGCAAAAACTGGACTTGGTAAATTTAGTAAAAGCGCTTTTTAAACTCGGGTCTGCGCATGGAATTGGGACGAAGATTTTCATAGAGGACAGGATTGTGGGACTGAAAGTAAGGGGAGTTTATGAACAGCCTGCGGCTGAAATTTTGGTAACTGCTCATAAGGAATTAGAAAAATTGGTTTCAACAAAGGAGGAGAATGAATTTAAAGCGGGAGTTGATAATAAGTGGGCGTATATGTGTTATGGGGCGAAATGGTATGAGCCTTTGATGGGTGCATTACATGCTTTTGCAGATGAGGTAAACGAGAAGGTTACCGGCATTGTTACTCTAAAGCTTTATAAGGGAAACGTGATAGTGACGGCGATTGATTCGAAGTATTCTCTTGTGAATAGCAATATGATGAGTTTTGATAATGGAATGAGTTTTAATCAGAATGTTGCTGCTGGGTTTATAGAACTTTATGGGTTGCAGCAAAAAATGTCTTACGCGATAGGGCAGAAGGAATAGAGGTTTTAGATTTTGAAATGATTAATAACAGCCGTTTAACAATTTAAGTTGGGCGGCTGTTTGTAATTTTTGAACTTGAGTTTATCTCAGAGCTTCGATGGGGCTTGTGTTGGCGGCTTTGGAGGCGGGAAGATATGCGGATAATAGAGTTAAGATTATTCCAAAGCCGATGCATATTCCGATTAATTCGGGAGTAATTAAAAATAGATTCTCAGGGTGGAAGGTGGTTGTTTCAAGTTTGCCAATAATAATTTTGTTTAAAACTAAACTGGCAATAATTCCCAAAATGCTTCCGCTAATACTTCCTATAATTCCTGTGATGCCAGCTTCTAAAAGAAAGATTTTGCGGATGTGAGATTTTTTTGCTCCCAGTGCGCGGTATAATCCGATTTGCTTTTTCTTTTCTTCGATTGAGGCAAGGAATGTGCTGATGATTGCGATAGCGGCGAGGAGGACAATGATGCCGCTGATGACACCTATTGCGATTGAGAGGTAGGTGAGTTTTGCTTCAACGTCTTTTAAATTTTTCTGATAATAACTGGTGCTATATTCAAGAGTCTCGATTTTTTTAGCGACTTCTTCGGTTTGATCGGCGTTTTCTGTTTCTACAAAAATTTCTAAGAATTTGGAGCTTGGTTCGGTGGTATATTCTTGATTTAATTTTTCAACTAAAGCGTAAGGAACGGTGATTCCAATTAGATTTACATTGTCGGAAAATCCTACGACTTTCAAAGTAATCTCTTTTGATTTTCCGCCCATGGCAGGGAAGAATGTGGAATAATTTGGGTAAAGTTTTAATTCTTTTCCGATGAGTTGATCTTCTGAAAGTAGGGGTAATCCTTGTGGGGCGGCGATTGCGAAATTATAAATATCGAGTAGTTTTTTGGGAATGATTGAGGGATATGGCTCTGTGAGATTTTCCCAGATGAGACATTTTTCGGTGTCTTTGCATTCAGGAATGGTATTTTTTACGAAACCTTCTTCGATTCCAAAAATCATGGTGTCGGTGACAAATTCAAATCCTAAAACTTTGGCTTCCAACGATGCGAAACTGTTGAATGTAATTTCCGGATAAATGTTTTTTACTCCTGCAATTTTTGAAATTTGATCGATAGTTTTTTGAGATAGTTTCCCTTTACTGGATTGGGCGAGGAGTGATAGAACTCCTGTGTTTTCCATGTTTGGGCGAACAGTGATTTGAGTTAAGGGACTTTCTTTTTCCAATTCTGAAAAAGTGGCATTTTTGATTCCACTACTTAAACTAAGGAATGTTAACAGTGATGCTACCGCAATTGTGATAGCTGATCCTGAAAGTATTTGACGAAATTTTTTATCATTTAACATAGGTGTCCGTCTTCAATTTTAATAATTTTGTCTGCGGCTTTAGCAATAGTCTCATCGTGAGTTGCGATGAGGAGAGTGACGTGGTGTTCTTTATGTAATTTTTTTAGCAATTTTAGAATTTTTTCACCGGTTTTAGAGTCAAGATTCCCAGTTGGTTCATCGGCAATAATTATGGTTGGATTGTTCATTAAGGCTCTGGCAATAGCTACTCTTTGTTTTTGACCGCCGGATAATTCATTGACGAGTGAATTTATTTTTTCGGATAATTCGACTTCTTTTAATAATTTGGTGGCGCGAATTTTATCGTTTTCTGAAGGATGGTTGAACAAAGAGGGAATTAAAACATTTCGCAAAGCTGAAAGGGATGATTCCAAATAGAACTCTTGAAAAACAAAGCCAACATTTTCGTTTCGATATTTGGAAAGATCGTTGTCGTTTAAGAGGTTTAAATTTTTGTTGTTTACGGTAATGGTTCCTTTTGAGGGGGTGTCGAGTCCTCCTATTAAATGGAGGAGGGTGGATTTGCCTGATCCGGATGGGCCGACCACAGCAATGAATTCACCTTCTTTAATTTCAAGGTTTATGTCGATTAAGGCAAGGTTTGCGGATTTGCCGGAGACGAATTTTTTGGAGACGTCTGTCAGTCTGATCATTTTTTGAATTTTGAAGGACTAAGCTTGTTCGCTTTCTGCTGGTTTATCTTCTTCAATAACTTCTACCTTGGTGTAGTATTTGTCGTAATATTTCTTGATTTCCTTCAAAGAGTCTACCACTTTTTCGTCTTCGCCAACATGTAAATATTTTGGTGAGACTTTGATTGAAATTGCGCCTGGATAGCGATCTTGTTTTAGCTTTGTTAAGAAGCTTTCCAAAGGCATAATTCCTTCTTGTGGTGGAGCGTATTTTTTCCCGTGATAAATATTGGAAAGATGTACGTGTACTAAGAATTTTTTGAATAAAGCATAAGATCTCATCAAATCTTTTCGGCCTTCCCCGATTCTAGTGATGTCCAATGAAATATGTTTGAATTTCTTTAATTCTTCAGTGTTGGCCATGGTATGAAGAGGAATGAATCCAAGGAATGTTTCTGCTGGAGCATTCTCCAAAGCAATTGAAATGAATTCTTTTTCACGAAGTCTTGGCACTTCTGTTTTTAGCCAGCTCGACATTTTGAAATCGAGAATTTTTGGCGGTTGAAGAATCACGATTTTTGCTTTTACGGCTTTGGCTACATCAACTAATTGTTTTACGCGATCAGCTCTGACCTGCATTGGTGCGGAGATGGCGTGGATTGGCATTTGATATTCTTCGGAAAGGCTTTTTAGATAATCGCCGTTGTAGGTGTCGAATAACCCGAAATCCACGGCAATATCGATACCGTCATAGCCGGCGGCTTTTGCTAATTCGAAAATACGATTGAGACCGTATCCTCTAAGCGAATCTGTTGAAAGTATGATCATATGTTTTTTGTTTTAACTCCTATATATTCTAACACAAAAAGGCGTGTTAGAGCAAGCTTCCTCAGCGTTTAATTACTTTTTGATGACGCTAATGCCTCCCATGTATGGGCGTAATACTTCTGGAATAGTGATACTTCCGTCTTTGTTTTGGTAGTTTTCAATAATTGCTACGAGAGTTCGGCCTATTGCAGTTGCTGTACCATTTAAAGTGTGGATGTATTCGTTTTGGCCTTTTTCATTTTTGTAACGAATTTTTGAGCGACGAGCTTGGAATTCTGTGCAATTTGAACAAGAGGTTAATTCTCTGAATTTATTTTGGCTTGGGATCCAAACTTCTACGTCGTATTTTTTGCTTGCCGGAGCGCCTAAATCGCCTGAGCAAATATTGATAACTTGGTAGTGGAAACCAAGATCTTGCATGATTTCCTCTTCAATTCCACGAATCATTTCATGTTCTTCTGCTGATTTTTCTGGATTACAAAAACTATACATTTCGATTTTATCGAATTGATGAACGCGAATAATTCCGGCGGTGTCTTTCCCATAAGACCCTGCTTCACGGCGGAAACAAGTGGAAAATCCGCAATATCTAATTGGTAATTTTTTCTCTTCTAAAAGTTCCGTAGCGTGTAGCATTGTCAGGGGGACTTCAGATGTTCCTACTAAATAAAGATTATCTTCCCCAGGGTTTACGGAATAGATTTCGTTTTTATCTGCAGGGAAAAATCCAGTGGCATACATTGCTTCTTCTTTTACTAAAACCGGTGGAATAATTGGATGGAAGCCTTTTTTGACGAGTTTGTGAATGACGTGTTGGACGATGGCGAATTCTAATAATACAGCTTCGTTTTTAAGATAATAAAATCTTGTTCCGGAAGCGCGAGTTCCTCTTTCGATGTCGATAATGTCTAAATCTTTTCCAATTGTAGCGTGGTCTTTTGGTTCAAAATCAAATGTTGGTTTTGTACCATGAGTTTTAACGACAACATTTTCAGTTTCATCTTTTCCGATTGGAGTTGTGTCTGAAATTGGGTTTGGTACAAAAAGCGCTAAGGCTTCGATTTCCTTTTCTAGAGGATCTATTTCCGGTTCTAATTTTTTAATTGTTTCTTTTACTTCTTTCATTTCTTCAAGAAGTTTTTCTTTGTTTTCTTTGGTGTTTGGAATTTCCTTGGAGACTTCATTTTGACGAGCTCGAAGAGTTTCTAATTTTACCAATTTGTCTTTGCGGAGGTCGTGAAGTTCAACAATTTTATCTACATCTACTTTGATATTTTTGCTGGCAGCACTTTCTTTAACCTTTTCAGGGTTCTCTATGATAAATTTAACGTCAAACATTTTATGATGATTAATTGGCTTTGCTTACGTAAGAAAAATCTTCTGTATTAATTTTTATGGTATCTCCTTCATTAACAAATAAAGGAACTTTTAAGGTTAGGCCTGTTTCGATAGTGCAGTCTTTTAAGGCTCCAGTAGCGCTATCTCCTTTTACTCCCGGTTCTGCAAAAGTAACCAAGAAGTCCATTTTTGGTGGAAGTTGGATGCTTACCGGTTTATTTTCAATGTACATAGCGTAACAATCTGTGCCGTCTTTCATTAATTTCGAATAGTCTCCGATCGATTCTGCATCAAGAGCAAATTGTTCAAAGCTATCATTTTCCATAAAGTAATAATTGGTGCCGTCGTTATACATATATTGGCACTTTTTATTTTGAACTTCAGCAGTTTCGACTGCTTCGCCTGATTTATAAGTGACTTCGGCATTGCCTCCGCCTTGTAGGTTTTTTAATTTTACTCTAGTGAAAGCTGATCCTTTCCCTGGACTTACGAATTGAGCTTGGACTACTACCCAAGTTTGTCCTTTGTGAACGATAGCGATTCCTTTTCTAATGTCTGTAGTTGTTGCCATGTTTTTAGTTGTTTAAATTGTTAAGCATTTTGCTCAGAGGAAAGAGCAGAACTTCTTCAATGGTTTTTTTGTTGAGTAAAACCATGAATAATCGGTCTATTCCAAGCGCGATTCCTGCACAGGGAACCGTGATGGATTCTAGACTAGTCAGAAATTCTTCGTCAATATGAAAGACAGGTTTAGCGAGTTTTTTTCTTAAAGCTTGTTCCTCGATGAGTCGGGATCTTTGTTCTTTGCTATCGATTAGTTCGGAATAGGCATTGGCGATTTCGTTGCCGGCGATATAGAGTTCAAATCTTTCTGCCCAGAATGGATTTTCTGGTTTTTTCTTGGAGAGGGCGGCTTGACTGGCAGGATAGTCATAGACAAATATTGGCTTGTCGAAGCCTAGCTTTGATTCTATTTCATTTAAGAATATTTTGTAAAAAAGATCATCCCAGTCGTTACAACCATTGATGTTATATTGATGATTTTGGGCAGTTTTAGAAAAAGTTTCGAAATCTTTATTTTGTTCGAGGTCAATGTCACAATATTTTTGAAAAAGTTCATTGGTGGTTAATTTTGTCCAAGGTTTAGAAATATCGACGATGTGTCCATCAAAAGTTAAAGTGGGGGAGTCCGCTAAATCAACAACTAGATTTTCGCAGTCTTCCATAAGCTCTTTATAATTGGCATTTACTCTATACCATTCAAGCATAGTGAATTCCGGGTTGTGACGGCCACCTCCGACTTCTCCGTTTCGGAAAACTTTAGTGATGTTATAGATATTCCCAAATCCATTTCCGAGTAATTTTTTCATTTGGAGTTCGGGGGAAGTGTTTAGGTAGAGAGGGGTCTTTTTCCCGTAAGGATCTGTAAAATCGCTTTCGAAGGGAGTTAGGTGAGGTTCCATCCCGGGGATGGTATTCATGATCGGAGTTTCAACTTCTAGAAAATCATTTTCATTAAAAAATTCTCTAATTTTTTGAAAGAGATAACTTCTTTCTGTGGCAATTTCTTTGTTGTAGATCATATGGTTTTTAAACAGGCGTTCTCAATGCCCAGACTATCTATCCCAGCGTCTTTATAGAGAGATTGGGGAGTTCCCGAAAGCTCGTAGTGAGTTGTTCCCAAGATCTCAAATTTATCGACGGGGATATTTTCTGTAAGCAGTTTTCTTGCTAATTGAGCGCCGAATCCGCTGTATACATTATGATCCTCTACTGTAATTACTTTTTTAGTTTTCTTGATCGAATTTAAAAGAGTTTCATCGAATTGTTTTGGAGAACTTACGGCAATGATTTCGATGGAAACTTCTGGGTGAGTTTTTTGCAGATTCTCCCTAGCCTTTAAGGCTTCATTGGTAATAGCTCCCATGCAAGCGATGGTGAGGTCTCTACCTTCTCTAATAAGATCACATTTTCCATAACTATATTGATAATTGGCGTCATATAAAAGTTCGCCGGTTTCTTTTGTGATTGTTGAAAGTTTATGGCGGCCCATTCTGACATAGAAGTTTCCGTAATGAGAGGCGATGTATCTAATAATTCTATCGGTGTGATTTGGGTCTACCGGTTCAATAATCATGGTTTCGTAAAAGCCGAGAAATGACCCCATGTCGTCGATGGCTTGGTGGGTTGGACCATCTTCGCCAACAGATAATCCACAGTGAGTTGCGACCATTTTTACGTTGCAATGATTGATGTCGTTTACTCTAGCTTGGTCTTTGGCTCGACTGCTCATAAATGCTCCGAAAGTGGAGCAGAAGGGGATATATTCAGATAAGCTTAGTCCTCCTGAAAGAGAAACCATATGTTGTTCGCAAATCCCACATTCAATATATTGTTTTGGGGTTTCATCGGAAACTCCTTTTACCATTACGGATCCTTTTAAGTCGGCTGAAAGGCCAAGAACTTCAGGGTTGTTTTTGGCTAGATCCGTGAGTGCTTTCCCGTATGCGGACCGACAATCGCTAACTTCTTCTTTCCCATAAACGATTGGTGTTCCGGTGTTTATTTTTACTTCACTTAAAAGGTCTGGAAATTCTGCTTTTTTAGGATGCCATTTTATAAGTGGTTTGAAATTTTCAATTAAAGATTGTTCGGCGTCGGTGAGTGTTAAAAGAGCAATTTCTTTATCGGCTTCTTCTGGTTTGGGGACTGATCCGTGCCATTTTGATAAAAGATTTCTGCCATCTTCATCCATTAATTGAATTCCCTTTCCCATAATGGTTTCGCCAATAATAGCAACTGGTTGAGAAGTTTCTTTATAGGCTTCAGCAAGCGCTTCCCAGATCGCTTGATAGTCGTGTCCATTAATTTCGATTACTTTCCAGTTGGCTGATTCTAGGATTTTTTTAATGTTGATGTTTTGAATTTTTTCTAAGGTTGAAGTTAATTGAACGCGATTGTAGTCGACGAAAAGAATTAGATTATTTAGTTTATTGTGGCCTGAGAATTGAAGCATTTCATAAACTTGACCTTCTTCCATTTCGCCATCTCCGACTGTGACAAAAGTTTTTTCTGAAGAGTTTTTTAATTTAGCTGCCATGGCAAATCCTGAAGCGGCGGAAACTCCTACTCCAAGAGGTCCTGTCCCGTAAAAAATTCCGTCTACGTGTCTAGTGACATGTCCTTCATATATTGATCCAAATTTTCTGAAAGTATTGATAATGGCTTCTTTGTCGGCGTATCCCATTTCAGCTAAGACGCTGTATACTCCGGGAGAAATATGTCCGTTACTGATAACAATTTTTTCTCCAGTTTGGCTCAGGATAAAAGTATATAAAATTACGAGATAATCTAAGGTCGAAAGACTTCCTCCTGGATGTCCGCTTTGAGAATTTTTTAAAGTTTCGATGATCGTTTTGCGGCAAGATTTAGAGAAAGCTTGTAGAAAATTTAAATGATCTTGATTAAGGTCTTCGCCTAATTTAGGTAGTTCGTTAAACATCTTATGAATATTCTTTTAGTAATAGTTCTTTGGAAAATTTCTTGCCAAGTTCCACTGCTGGTTGATCAAATGCGTAGACGTCGAAAAATTCTCCTAAAAAGGCTACGGAAGCCTCAAATAGCATGAAAAGTTCTCCCAAAGTTTCTTCGGAAATATCGTTTATTTTGAGAGTGATATTTGGTCGATTATTTTCAGTGAGGGCCATCTCGGTTCCTCTTTTTTCGAGAGTCATTAATTTATTGAAAGTAACTTTTCTGTTGATGATGTCGAATTCCGGAATGTCGGTGTGGGGATTTGGAATGATTAATGGATCGGCTAGGTTGTCGACTTCGATGAAAGTGATTAATTTGTCATTTGGGCCGTCGTTATAGAGTTGAATTTGAGAATGTTGATCTTCGACGCCGAGTGCTTTTAGGGGAGTTAAGCCTTTTCCTTGTTTCCCGATACTCTCAGCTAAGAGTTGGGTGTACCAATCTGTGAGGTTGTCCAGTTGTTGAGAATATGGCATTAAAATATTTATATTTTTGCCTTTCTGACTGAGTAAATATTGAATTGCAGCTAATCTAAATGGAGTGTTCTCAGTAATTTCTGTTTTTTGAAATTCGTCTCTCATTTTTTTTGCTCCAGCAATTATTTTCTGGATATCGATACCGCAAAGTTTTGCCGGAAGGAGTGAGACTGGAGTTAATACTGAAAATCTGCCTCCAATATTTTTTGGGATTTCGAAGGCGGGAATGGAATCTTTTATCGCTATTTCTCGAAGCATTCCTTCTTCTCGATCAGTAATGAAAGCAAAATGATTTTTGATTGTTAATTTCTTCTCTTTACACTTTTGACGGAAGTATAGGTACTGAGATATGGTTTCCAAAGTAGTTCCAGATTTGGAAACAACAATGAAAAGTGTTTTAGAAAGGTCTAAAATTGAAGCGAATTTTTTGATCAAAATAGGGTCAATATTGGAAATCACATGAAGTTCAGGAGACTTGATCTCGTCTTCCTTGAGCGGTTTTTCAATTGCGAATTTTTTGAAGCATTGTTTGAGGCAAGACGTTCCAAGGGAAGATCCTCCTATTCCCAAAACTACGATGTCGGTAAATTTGCCTTCTGATTTTTTGGCAAAGATATTTATTGCCTTAATTGGGGCATTATCATCGATTACATCATAAAATCCTGGGTTCTTGCTGTGAATTTTGTGGAGGTATTCTTTGATTAACTTGTTTTGCTCCAAAATTTCATCGGCTGAAAGTCCATGATCTTTATTGATTTTTCCGAGATTTTCGTAGTCTAAATAAATCATTTTTTGCCCTTATGCGGAGCTTAATATACGGGATTTGGGCTTATGTTTCAAGCAGGATTTTGGCAATTGATGTTTTTGGTCAATTATGGTATTATGTTATATAAAAATAAAAATTAAAAAATCAAAAATATGGGATTAGAAGCTGAGCCAAAGGAGTGGGAGAAAGATGCGGAGGCTGTTTCTGATGGAGATAAAAATGTGGATGGGCACGAAATTGCAAAAGCTGATCCTGCTAAAGAAATTGTAGGGGATGGATTTTTGGCTAAAGTTGGAGCTGATGCTGGGAAAAAAGGAGCGGAGATGGTTCAATCAAAAGAAAGAGAGACTCAGGAAAGAATTGAGGCGGAGGCACGAATGGCTGCTTTAGATCAAAAACTGGATGGAGTGGTTGCTTCTAAAGGTGAAGTTCCAACGGCTACTACAGAAGTATCTAAGCCTGCTGAAACAGAGGTGGTTGCTCAGAATGAAATCGCTGATAAACAAGAAGAGATAGCTAAAAGATCAGGGGCTTTAATTGGAGAAGGGAAGGATGAATCGGAAGCTTAATTTAAAAGAAAAAATATGACATTAGAGAGTTCTCATGATACAGGAGTTGAAAAAAGTCGTTCTGAAAGATTAAAAAGTTTGTCTGGAGTTGTGGGTGATTCTTTGGTTAAGGGCGATGATGAACAATTGTCTATTAGAGAACAATATGAAGTTCTTCCGAGGCTTCCAATGGGAGAATATGTAACAGATAACCTTCAGTATGAATTAACTGATCCGGTTACTGATACTGAACAAAAATGGAGGGGAGGGAAATATTTAAAGGAGGTTATTCAGGATTCTCTGATAGTTTTTGAATCAAGCGATCAAGTTTTTTCTTCGGCAACATTATTGCCCGATTTCCCTGGTGGACACATAATGATGTCTATAAATAGCGGGATGAGAGGTGATAAAAGATTTTTTATAGTAAGTTTCCAAAGACCAAATACTAAAGTTAATAATTATGAGTTTCTTGTTGAAAATAAAATACCAGATCTAAATGAATTACAATTAATAGATCGAACATTGTCTGATATTGTCAAAAAAGAAACTGCTTTTTGGAAAGCAAAAAGAGTAGCCTAGAGTTAGTGGATTTATTTATTTGGTTTTGAATTTTAGTTCAAAAGGTTCAGCTGGGTTGTTGGCTTTATCTTTGAAATCTCTAAGAGTTTCACTGTTAATCCAAATATCGTATTCATGATTTGGTTCTAATTTTACTGGTAAAGTATTTTTTGTGTTGTCTTCAGAGTAGGAAGGGTCGCCATTTAATTGTGGAAATTTATCTTTTTCAGCAAATGCCCATGCCCAACTTTTATCTGCCATTGGTTCATCAAATTGAACCCATATTGTTGCGAGTTGAGGATCTACATTTTGTGCTCCATTTTCAGGAAATGTTTTTGTAACTTTTGGGGCGGTGGTGTCTTGGCTACTGCATCCTGTCATTAATAAGCTTGCAGCAATAACAAGGCCAATAATTTTTTTAATCTCCATGAGCGTGGTGGTTAATAGATTTTTTTTGATTATATGGCGATTTATTGTTCTGTGCAAGATTTTAAAATCTCCGATGCTGAGCAAAAAGTAACGGTAGATGGAAGAACTGGATCAGTTTTATAAGAATTAATCCTTCTTCTTGTCATCATCCTTTTTATCCACTACTTCTGCGTCTACAACGTCGTCTTTTTTCTCGTCTTTGGTGTAGACTTTGACGCCATCGTCGTCGACTTTAGCTTCATCTTTTGGTTTCGCAGTTTCTGCGGCCTTATATAGTTCTGCTCCGACTTTTTGGATTTCTTGGCTTAAAGTTTCGGTGCCTTTTTCGAGTTCTTCTTTGGTGGCGTCTTTTTTCTCGATAACTTTTTTGAGTTCATCAATTTTTTCTTGAACTGGCTTTTTGAGTTCTTCGGAAACTTTATCTCCGGCATCTTTCAAGGTTTTTTCGGATTGAATAATAAGTGATTCGGCGTGGTTTCTGGCTTCAATAAGGTCTTTCTTTTTCTTGTCATCTTCAGCGTATTTTTCGGCTTCTTTCTTGATTTTTTCAATGTCGTCTTTGCTCATGTTCCCACTACCGGTAATGGTGATGTGTTGTTGTTTGCCGGTCGCTTTATCGTGAGCGGTAACTTTTAAAATGCCATTAGAGTCGATATCAAAGGTGACTTCAACTTGAGGGATGCCACGAGGTGCTGGTGGAATGCCATCAAGTACAAATTTTCCTAATGATTTGTTGTCGATAGCCATGGGACGTTCTCCTTGGCATACATGTACTTCTACTGAAGTTTGACTATCTGCAGCGGTTGAGAATATTTGTGATTTGGAAGTTGGAACGGC
>JBAYNL010000013.1:0-15533 GCA_041678805.1 Candidatus Altimarinota bacterium
GCTTGATGATGTCTAAACCTATGTCTTGGCAACCTCAAAAATGCTCGATATAAAGTTTTTTTGTCATCACTCATCGCCAAAAAGACTCTTTCCGAAAATCTTACTTTATCTTCTCCAATAAAAACTCCATCACCAAAAAATTCTAAAGTACAATCAGCGCATTCAGCCCTCACATAAGCTCCCAAATCTTTATAATCCAATAGGTTTTCCATTGCCGTAATTCCGATGATCGCCTCATAAGGAGTTTCATCAGGCCCCTCCTTTGCACCTGAAGGCCATGTTTCCCATTCTGATTCATAAATTTTTTTTAATTCTTCACCTTCAACAATCCTACGCATAGTCATTCCTTCATCTTCCAATAAATATTCCACCTTATAATTAGGCAACACGACAGCTTTAAACCCAAATTTTTCATTATAATAAACCGGCTTTGCCGTAAAAGAATTGGCAATTTCATCTATAAAAGAAACACAATCAGTCACTTCGTCTCCATCTTCATAAACCCAAAACTTATAATCTCCCCCCTCTTCAAACCCCACAAAATACCCAACCAAAACATCATCATAAGTCCATGACTCCATTTTCTTCCCATCGCCTTCAGAACTATCAATAAGATATGTCGTCTTCCCGGATGGAGCACTCAACCCAAATTCCACATTACATCCTTGACTAGAAATCATTACTGAATCTTTATTTTCAACAAAACTAGCAGTTGTCGGATACTGAAAAAAACAACTTCCTCCAACCGTACACCCTTTGACTTCATACATTTTTGATTTCTCCCAAACAACATTTTTTCCAGTTTCAACCAAGATCCCAGAACAAGCCGTCAAAAACAGACTAGTTAACAACAAAATTACAATACTTCCACGAGAACTATTCAATTACAAAAGGGTTAAAATTTGTACCTTTATCATAGACATCAACTCCCTCTTTCTTCTTCAAAGTTCCCACAACTAAATAAGTAATTGGAGTAAACAATACTTCAATTCCAACCTTAAAAATATAATTAGAAACTATTACCGCAATCAAAAGATCATTAGGCAGTACCCCATAAAAAGCAATCATCACAAAAATAATCGTATCAAATCCCTCTCCTATAATTGTGGAAGAAATCGTTCTTACCCATAATTTCCTTCCATTCATCCAAATCTTAATCTTTGCCAACACATAAGAGTTGGTAAATTCACCAACAAAATAAGCAACCACACTCGCAAAAACGATTCTAGGAGTCCAGCCCAAAATCGCCATATAAGCATCTTGATTAACCCAATCCTTTGAAGGAGGAAGCGCCCCTACTACAACAAAAACAGCAGCCATCAACACATTCATCAAAAGTCCAAGCCAAATAATCCTTCTAATTCTTTTATAGCCATAAACTTCCGTCAAAACATCTCCAAAAATATAACTCAATGGGAAAAGAATAGTTCCCCCATCAAAATCAAACATACCCAAACTCAAAATTTTACTAGAAGCAACATTCGAAATCAGCAAAACAGAAACAAAAATGATCGCAATAGTCGTCAAATGACGGAATTCTTTTAAATGCAATTTTTCCTGCACATCATCCACTAAATTCATAAAAATAATGTTAAAAAGATTACGAAGAGATCCTACAACACTAACACAGTCATTGACAATAGCTGTAAAAAAACCTAAAGTAAGCCAGCAAAATCAACTTAAACTCTATAAAATGACCAATAAACACTTAAGTAAACAACACGGTTTCATCGGGAAAGTACGCCTAAAAAGCAAACCAAGAAAGAGATTAAATAAAGAAAAAGCCCGAGTAAGAAAAGCTGAAAGATTAGAGGCCAAAAAAGCGGCTTAAAACCTTACCAACGAGAAAATGGGAGCCAGTAACAACCAAAACGTTATTTGCCCCCATTTTTTTTATCAATTTTTCATAAGCCGCTTCAAACCCTTCTACCGCTGCAACCTTGTAATTCATTCTCGCAGCTAAACCTTTAATTGTTTAGCTGTATATCCCCTTTCTGGATTAGAAGAAGTCACCACCACTTCTTTTCCTATTTTGCAAATCGGCACCAAAATATCTTTCACGTTTTTATTTTTCATTATCGAAACCAGAAACAACCACTTCTTTTTAGAAAATTTTTCTTTTAAATTTCGCAATAAAACCTGCACACTGTTTTTCGTATGAGCCATATCAAAAACAACATTTTTGCCGTTCACAACACGCACATCAAATCTCCCAATCATCTTTAAATCATCCGCAATTTTATTCAAAAGTTTTTCATCAACCTTTTTGAACAACATCTGCAAAGCAGCAGAAACAAGGGATTTATTGCTTTGATTTTTTACAAAAATCACCCGCTTCCCTTTCCCAACTTTTTTTCTAATTAATTTACTAACATAAGCATTTTGATAACCAATCACTAAATTTTTCACTTTTTTCCCAAACACAATTCCCAACTTTTCATTCAAGATTTTATCATAAGTTTTTCCTAGAATTTCCGTATGCTCTTTCTCTACAGTAGTCAAAACAGCCACCTCTGGATCAATAACATTCGTGGCATCTAGACGCCCTCCCAGTCCAACTTCCATTACCGCAAAATCTATCTTTTCATCCACAAAATATTGCAAAACAATTGCCACTAAAAATTCGAAATAAGTCAAAACAGGCCCTTTATAATTAGCTATAAATTTTCTTAGCTGAAAAACATACTTCACAAATTGATCTTTGGAAATATTTCTACCATTAACCCAGATACATTCGGTAATCTCAATTATATAAGGACTCGTAAAAACTCCCACCTTATAACCATTTTTCCACAAATAATTTCCCATCATCAAACAACTAGTACTTTTCCCTTTTGAGCCAGTTACGTGCACATATTTCAACCCTTGATAACCGATTTTATAAGCTTTCAAAAATCGCCTCAATCTATCTAAATTGAAATTTTTTTCGTTATAGGCAGGAAAGCCTTTATCCTCATAAGGATTAAACTTCTTCAAAAACGCTACAGCACTTTCAAAATCCATAAATTGTTGGTATAACTAGGCAAGCCCATCAATCTTAGCCGAAAATGTTCGATAGAAAAAGGAAAATTGGAGAATACCGATTCCTCTATGGAAAAAGTCCCATTTTTAATGGTAATGCCACTAAACAAGGATTTAGAACCCAATCGAAAACCTCAAAAAAATTCCATCCTTTTTTGATAAAGTTTCGCAAAATCGGTATTTTAGCACTCATTGTATTGATCAGCGGATTCTCTGTATACGCACTTCTTTTCTCAAATTATTTCACTATCACTGAAATTTCTTTAAAAAATAAAGAGATCGAAAATCAAAACGTTGCAGATAAAATTAAAAAAAGTATTTCACAAACAATTGGCAAAAATATTCTTTTTGCCAATACCAAGAATCTCGAATTAAAAGTTCTCACAGCTTTTCCTGAACTAGAAAAAGTCACTCTTACAAAACAATATCCACACACCCTCTTAATCGAATTTTCAGAATATCCTCTCGTCACAAACATTATTAATGAAAGCTCGTCTATCAAAAAAAGTTATATTTTAAATGCCGTTGGCTACGCCGTAAAAGAAAATTATGAAGACAAAACCCTGCCCTACATTAGAATAAAATCCGAAGAACCAATCAACACAAAAAACATTATTATCGAATCGTCAAAATTAACATATCTCCTAAATGCCAAAAGTTATTTCGAAGAAAAATTCGGAATGAAAGTAATTGAAATTTTGTATAAACCAACAGCTCGTGAAATGCACTTATTAACCGAAAAGAACTTCTATATTTGGCTCGATATTCAACGCCCTTTCGAACAACAATTCAAAAAGCTCAAAAAAACTTTGGTAAAACTAAATATTTACCAAGACGCATTTTCATACATCGACCTGCGCATCGCCGGGAATAATGGCGACAAGATTATCTACAAAAGAAAATGATTAGCTAGCCTGTCAATAAGTCTCAAATTGTAATTTAAGCGTTTTTTTGGTATAATTCCAATATACAAAAATAAATCATTAAAAGAAAAATAAAATGTCACAAGCTTCCAAACTCGCTTTAATAAAAGAAATGATTGATTCTGCTGAGTCAAATTTACGATCAGCAAAGCAAATGATTTTAGAATTAGTCGGAGGAAAAACTTCTAAAAAGAATGTTTACGCAAAAATCGCCGAAGAACTTGATCCTATCGAAACCGACGATGACGATGAAGGTGAAAAAATTGTCGAAGGCGTTTTCAATGGCGAAAACATGACAGACAAAAGCGGAAAAGAATATCCAGTGCCAGCAAATTACGCCAGTAAATCAAAATTGATTCCTGGTGACGTTTTGAAACTTACCATCAAAGATGATGGATCTTTCTTGTACAAACAAATTGGACCAACCGAAAGAAAAAGAATTATTGGAATTTTGACTTACGAAGATGGCCAATACAAAGTAATCGCCACCGGTAAAGCATATAAGGTTTTGCTAGCTTCAGTTACTTACTTTAAAGCTGAAGTTGGAGACAAAATCACTTTGATCGTTCCCGAATTGGAAGATAGTGATTGGGGCGCGATTGAAAATGTTTTACCAAAAGATGCTGAGGATTTATTAGAAGATTAACCACAAAAATATGGGAGACGATACATTCGGATTAAGTAATAACAATACTATTCCGCCAGAGCCCTTAAGTAGCTCTCAACCAACGATGCCCTCAACTCTAGTAACTCCATCAACACCTGAACCAACACCTCCTACAACGCTAGTAACTCCATCAACACCTGAAGCTACCACTCCACCAAACTCCCTTTCAGAAGAACCTCAAATCCCAAACATTGATCAAGAATTAGAAAAACAATTATCCTCAATCCCCGCGACTGATTCTTCTCCAAAAAAATTCCCCGTAAAAATAGTTGCCATAATTTTAGTTGTCCTACTTGCAGGAGCAGCGGCAGCTTATTTCTTATTGAGAACCGATTCTGTTAGTACAACCGAAACAGCTCCAAACGATCCACCTCCTTCAGTTACAAATCCATTCGCATCTCCAGCAACTGATACCCCAAGCGTAGAAACAGACATCCCAACTCAAGATGGACCTCCCTCTTTAGACTTTCCGACACCTACTCCTACTCCAGATGAGACAGAATTAAAAACTACTGTCGATGAGTTGAAAGAGACTTCTGACTCTGCCGCAAATGTCACAGACGTCACGACAATAGAAAACTCCGAAAAAATTGCGCGCTAAAAAGCTTAGGCTTATAATGTGCGTATATGGCTTTTTCTTGGGAAAAAATTAAGAAACCAATCATCGCCCTGGCACCAATGGCCGGATACACCGACTCCGCGTATCGCCAAATTGTTAAACAAATTATTCCAGAAGTAATTTGTTTTTCTGAATTAACTTCTATTAGCGCGATTAACCACAACAATGAAAAAACTTTACGAATGCTAAATTTCGCAGAAATTGAGCAACCATTAATCGTACAACTCTTTGGCAAAACACCACAATTTTTTGCAGAAGCCGGAAAACGCCTAGAACAAATGGGTATTGCAGGAATAGATATAAATATGGGATGTCCAGCTAGAAAAGTCACCAAATCATCACAAGGATCCGCCTTAATTAAAGACTCTCTTTTAGCTGCTGAAATAGTTCACGCCCTATCTAAAGCCGTAAAAATTCCAGTATCCGTAAAAACTCGCTTAGGCTATGGGAATTATGACGAAAAACAATTCATCGATTTTCTAAAAGGACTTGAATCCGCCGGAGCAAAATTAATTACCATTCATGGACGCACCACTAAACAAGGATTTTCAGGCACCGCCAACTGGGATCAAATTTATCTAGCCAAAAGCATTTTAAAAATTCCGATAATTGGGAATGGTGACATCACCTCTTCTCAAGTCGCCCTTGAAAGATTAAAAAGCCCAGACAAGAAAATCACTTTAGATGGCTTAATGATCGGCAGAGCAACCTTTGGCAATCCATGGTTATTGAAAGAAATTTATGCGAAATTAAATCACAAAAGATATTCCCCTCCCCAAAGTTTATCTAAAAAAATTCCAACCATCAAAAAACACTTAAAATTAAGCATTAAAAATCTTGGAGAAAAAATAGGCCTGATGGAAATGCGAAAACATCTCGGATCTTACATCAAAGATATCCCCAACGCCTCATCCCTAAGACAAAATCTAATCCAAGCCCCTAATTTAAAAGAAACTCTTCAAATTTTAGATAAAATAGCCAAATCTCATTAAACCATCCTTCTCCTTGTCCGAATTTCCATATTCACTGTAATAATTGCCATTTTCACTCTCTTGCTAATCTCGCTTAAAAATGGTATAATGTAATGATAAAAATAAAACAAAAACAAAATGTATAAACTAGATAAACTCTTTAGGACTGCTGTGCAATATAAAGCTTCCGACGTTTATATAGCCACAGGCGTAAAACCAACTTTGCGCATTAATGGTGACCTAATCCGTATCGAAGAACATCCTTTGCTAACCAAAAAAATGGCTGAGGAATACCTTCTTGAGATCATGACTCCAGAGCAAAAAAAACTTTTTGAGAAAACATTAGACCTGGATTTTTCAATCGAAATCGAAAATATTTGCAGATTCAGAGTAAGTATGTTCGTCCAAAGGAAAGGTATTTCCGCAGTTTTTAGGTTAATCCCAGAAACAGTACTCTCTATGGATGAACTTGGTCTTCCCGTTCAAATGAAAAAAGCCATCAAATATCATGGCGGCTTGGTAATTGTTACAGGCCCTACTGGTTCTGGTAAAACAACTACCATGGCTTCAATGGCTCATGAATTAAACAAGAATCAAAAGAAACACATTATCACAATCGAAGATCCTATCGAGTACGTACACAAAGATATTCAATCTATCGTTCAACAAAGAGAAGTCGGTACAAACACTCATAGTTTCAATAGAGCTTTGAAAAGCTCACTCAGAGAAAGTCCAGATATTATCATCCTTGGAGAAATGCGTGACTTGGAGACAATGCAACAAGCAATCACTGCAGCAGAAACCGGTCACTTGGTTTTAACAACTCTGCACACCAGCGGATGCGCAAACTCTATTAATCGTATCATTGACGCCTTTCCTTCTGAGCAACAAAACCAAATCAGATCACAGTTAGCAGAATCCCTTCGCGCAGTATTCTGGCAATCATTGATTAAAACAAAAGATGAAAAAGGCCGAATCGCTGCTTTTGAAATCATGTTCATCAACAACGCCATCGCCAACATGATCCGTAAAGGAACAACTCATCAAATTAATTCTGTAATCGAAACTTCTACCAAAGAAGGAATGCAAACCATGAAGAAAGCCGTCACAGATTTATTCCAAGCAAACTTAATCACGGAAGAAAAAGCTTTGGAAAATATTCCAAAAGAATTTGAGAGCTAATTTGAAAGTTTAAAAAAATGAAAAAAATTGCACTTACTATCATCACAGTTCTCTCTTTAAATCTCGTGATTTTTGCAACACCTACGATTGGATATGCGGATACTCCAGGAATTGAAGATTATGAAAAAACTTTTAGCGTACAACAAAATTTAAAATTAGGAGGAGTTCAGGACGACGACACCAATGTACACGGCAACGAAGATCAAGCAACCAGCTACTTTACAGATGGAGGTTCACCCATCGTAAATTTAATTAAAAGAGTTATCGAATACGCTTCATATATCATCGGCTCCATCGCTGTTATTTTAATCATGGTAGCAGGATTTATGTTCATGGCTTCTCAAGGAAATCAACAAAAACTCGATGAAGCAAAAGAAATTTTCAAATACGCAGCCATCGGACTGGTCATCGTATTTATGTCATACATAATCACTATTTTCATTCAATCAATATTTATTTCTTCAGGATAATCGATTACATGAAAAATTTATTCACAAAATTAGCCCTCTTCATCTTTATCAGCATAATGCTGGCAATGCCATTACAAGCGTTTGCAGAACTAAACGATTGCATATCAGATGAAAATAAAAAGAACTTCATTATTAAAATAGTAGAAGAAGCCTTTGGCGACCCCACGAATTCTGACAACATCGTAAAAAACGATAAATCTTACCAATCCATAACCTGTTGCCGAAAAACAGACATCGCCACCACCGTAGATGGCCCATCCTCCGTAGCAAATTTGAATAGAGGCCCTTGCGGAAAATGTGAACCGACAGAAATAGAAGGCCCACCCAACCCAGACACCACCCTCACCGCTACCTGCGAAGAAGTCATGGTCATCCTCAGCACAGGAGGCACTTCCATGATTGAAGGCTATATCGCCTCAATCTACACTTGGGCTGCAAGTATCGTCGGTTTAATTGCCGTAACTGTCATCATTATCAGTGGTATCCAAATAGCGGTATCCGGTGGAGACACTCAAGCGGTAGACAGCGGCAAAAACAGAATTATTAAATCAATCAGTGGCTTAGCAGTTTTATTTCTCTCAGGACTGATTCTTTACACCATTAATCCAAACTTTTTCACGAAATAATAATGAAAAAAATTGTCTTATACATCTTGTTTTCATTGATAATCAATTATTCTCTAGGAATAGCTGTCGCTCTTGCCAATACAGAAAATAATCAAGTTCCCCTACTAGATAATTCCAGACTTATTGCAGACGGACGCCAATATGAAGCCCCTATTATTGATAAACCCGACACTCAACCAGGACCAACTAAAGCTGAACAACTAGCAAAAGATAGTAACTCTGGCAATGCTTCAAGCACCAGAAAAATTTTAACAGAAATCCTTCTTCCAAAGGCGACAACTGGATTTATTGGATTCGTTGGCATGGCCTCATTTCTAATGTTAGTGGTTTCAGGAGTAAGATTTGTAGTTGCCTATGGTAACGATGAAGCAATCGGAAAAGCCAAAAACGAAGCCATGTATGCAATTGTAGGACTAA
Organism: Candidatus Altimarinota bacterium; assembly: GCA_041678805.1. Classification (GTDB taxonomy): domain Bacteria; phylum Patescibacteriota; class Gracilibacteria; order UBA1369; family LOWO2-01-FULL-3; genus CAINDQ01. The sequence goes on from JBAYNL010000013.1 coordinate 8,897, forward strand.
TCATCGCCCTACTCGCATATGCAATCGTAACAATTGTTGCAAACTTAGACCTAACTGCAAACTAAATATGCCAAATTTAAACATTAAAAAAATCATTCTCGTAACTTTTTTACTACTAACTTTTATCTGCCCTCTTGAGCCAACAATGGCAGAAACAGTAAAAGTAGATACTTTAATATCCAAACCAGATACAATTGAAAACACTGGAGATACAAGCCCAACAGCAAATCTCTCAAGACTTCCAAAAGTTAGCCTAGAGCAATCTGTCGGAATCGCAATAAAAACAGTATTACGCTGGTCGTTCTATTTAACCCTGATTTCACTAGTAGTAGCAGCCATCTATTACATCATGTCCATGGGAAAAGAAGAAGATCTCACCAAGGCTAGAAATATCACTCTTTATCTCGTAATCGGAATGGCTATCATTGCAGGTGCATATGGCATTGTCACCGGAATCTCTCGTTTCAATTTTTTCAGTGCAGAAATTCCTACAGACCAAATCCAAGAAGCCGAAGCAGCAAAATAAAACCACGCAACTTATGTTTAAAAAACTAATTCTCATCACCACTATCCTTACAATCATTCTTGCCAATGTTCAAATGGCTCATGGATACGGCGTACCAGATAAATATCGTCCAATAAACGCTCCTCTTGGATCATTAGTTTCAGAAGATAAAATTAAAACGGATGACGCTAAAACACTTACGAATAATCTTCTTCAAATTATCGCCGGAACTCTTTTGTATTTCGCCGCTCCAATAGGAGTAATTATGATCGTAATGGCCGCATTTACCATTACCTACAGCGGAGCAGATACCGAAAAACTCGAACAAGGTAAAAAACATCTCACGTGGGCAATCATAGGATTAGTAACAGTAATATTCTCTTTTTCAGTCGTCAAAATCATCATCACTTTCGTCGTAGACACCGGTAACTACGCCACCACCACCTTACAACAAACCCCCGCAGCACCAGCCGGAGGACAACAAGCTCCTGTTGCCCCAGCGGCACCAGCCAATCCGTAACATCTTCGCCCCCACCAAGACATCCTCTATTCTTCCAACCTTTGGAAAAGTACATCGGTTTTTTGAACTACTCCACCTTCTTTAATTTCGCCCCAATTCTCGTTCCATTTCACTTCAGATTCTTTCATTCCCAATTGCCAAAGAATTTTTTCAGCAGTTTTAGGAACATAAGGCACCAACATCATTGCGATAAATCTCAATAATTCCAACAAATTATATAAAACATTCGGCAATTCTTTGTTTTCCTCCTTCGCCATCACCCAAGGTTTTTTGTCATCGATATATTTATTACCAAAATCCACTACTTCATAAATAGTTTCACAAGCAATTTTTAAATCAAACCTTTCCATCGCCACCTCATATCTTTTCAATAAACCTACTATTTTTTCATGCACTCCCTCCCCATTTGTAGCCACAGGAACTTTCGCGTCCAAATATCTTTCAGTCATCATCACCACTCTATTCACCAAATTTCCAAGACCATTCGCAAGCTCACTATTATAAACTTCGACAAACCTCTTATGACTAAAATCTCCATCATCAGATGTTGGAATTTCTCTCATCAGAAAATATCTCAATGAGTCAGCTCCATATTTATCAACATAAACCAAAGGATCCACCACATTTCCCAAACTTTTACTCATTTTTTGACCTTCACTAGTGATAAATCCATGCACACAAACTGATTTAGGCAACGCGATTCCAGCAGAAAGAAGCATTCCAATCCAAACTCCCGCATGAAATCTTAAAATATCCTTTCCAATAATATGCGCATCACATGGCCAAAATTTTTCAAAATTAGTTTCATCTTCACTCCCATATCCAAGAGCAGAAATATAATTAGTTAAAGCATCACCCCACACATACATCACTTGAGAATCATCATTTGGAACATCAATACCCCAAGGCAAAACATTCTTCGGTCTAGAAAAGCTCACATCGTTTAGCCCATTCTCGCCTATCAAATTTAGAATTTCGTGTTTTCTAGCTACAGGCACAACTTCCATTTCTCCAGTCTCAATCGCATGTTTAATCTGATCAGAATATTTCGAAAGTTTAAAAAAATAATTTTCCTCTTCAAGAACTTCAGGCTTCTTTTTATGATTTGGGCAAAATCCATTTTCATCCAAATCTTTATCAGCAATAAAAGCCTCACATCCCACACAGTAATTCCCTTTATAAGAACCTTTATAGAGATCTCCCTTTTCAAACATCGCCATCCAAATTTTTCTAGCACCTTTTTTATGGCGCTCAGAAGTCGTTCGAATAAAATCATCATTCGACAAATTCAAAATTCCTTTCAAGGCCTGAAATTTAGCAGCATTCTGATCCACAAATTTCTGCGAAGTCATCCCGGCAGCCTGTGCCGCTTCATAAAGTTTTACCCCATGCTCATCCACCCCCGTCAGATAAAAAGTATCATCACCTTTCAAACGATGATATCTCGCCAAAACATCCGCCTGAATTACTTCAAGAGCAAACCCAATATGTGGCGGAGCATTCACATAAGCTATCGCTGTAGATACGTAAAATTTTCCCATGGCGCAAACTTACCAGCTTGAGAGATGATTTTCAAGAAGATCTAGGCTTCTTAGTTCCCAGGCAAAGCCTGAGGTCTATTATCGTAATAATAATTTTTCCCCTCATCATCAGTTCCATCCGATCCATACGTACTGTAAATCGAGAAATTAAATACCGGCATATATGAATCTCTTTTCTTCATTACTTTAATACTCTGTTTTGAATTTCCAGCATATCCATCAGAAACAATTTCGGCAACTTCCCTCACCGTTAGATCGTCATACGTTTCAACTCTAAAATAAATCTTTGAATAATTTTCCTTATTTTCAATTGAATCCACCAACATCGCCGGATTCATAATATTCGTCAAACTCAAATAATTCAGCCCAGTAGAATCATTCACAGTTACCTGATGATCATTAAGAAATTGCCCTATCCCCCAACAATCCTTAGTTTCTAAATCTCCCGCATCATCCAATCCATAGTAATCTCTCGCGTCAGTCGCTTGACAAGATCCCCCGCTGGAAGAACGAGACTCATAAAGATGACAGATAATCGAATCAGTCACCCTACTATCATCCGGAACAGCATCACAGGCCACCGTTCCAAACCAAGAAGGATTTGCCGCATCTGCAACCGCGCCATTATTGAGATCACTCGCAAAAGCACTAAAATCACTGATGGACTCAGTCCCAAAATCTTGACCATGCTTCTTCATTCCAAAAACCTTCCACCTCAAAACATCCCACCCAGAGAGCGCATTTCCCACTTTCAAGTCTGTTAGTGGATTAAACATGCCATAAAACTCGACTGTAAAATTTTCCACAGGTTTTATAACTTCTGTCCCCTCTTCATCCTTGCCTACCACAAAAAGCGGGATTAAAACATTTTCATTCAAATCCATCACGTCATAAAAAGATTCTGGAGGAGGTTCTGACCCTTGAGTTCCATCTCCTAAATTATATTCTTCATCAATACAAGGATAAGAAGTACATTGGTTTTTAACAAAATACTGAAATTTATTCTTATTTCCCTCAGCCCCAAATTCTCTCACCACAGGATCCGGTTTACCATCTTCTTTTCTCTCTGTTTGCCATCCTGGCAATTTATTATTCAAGAAATAGAGAGCTTCCTCTACTCCTGATTCAGCCGCATAAAAAGCTTTTCCCGCATCCATTAAATCCTTAGTAACCCTCACTTCTCTCATTACTAAACTAGACAAAGCAATCGAAATCGTGATCAAAACTCCCATAATCAACATTGCCGTCAAAAGAGCAGTTCCTTTTTTATTTCTCCAAATTGTCTCAACTATTTTGATCATCTTATTGCGGGCAAGTTAAGATTCAACCCTCTAAGTTGATAACTAAAATTATCATTTAGCAACATTGGCAGCCCTATAACGTTTCTCATATAAGGAGCCTCATATCCGGGGATATAACTTCTTGAAGAAATTGTAGTTTGCAAATTAAGTTCCATCGGCGGTTTCCCTGGAGAAATCTCCTTTGAAAATTTTGCAAACAAAGTAATTTTGGGTTGATATTGCAAATTATTATTCCCGACATTTCTATCTTTATAAGGATCGTCTAGTGGCGAAATATACATATTGAATTTTTCGACCTTAATTCTGTCAGAATTCAAAACATAAGCATCTTTCTGGTCAAATCGTTCATCCATATTCTCTTCTTCAACTTTATTAAACTCAGCAAATACAATTTTTTTCTCAGCAGAAACATATTCAAACCACACAGATCGAGTTTGATCCGGAGAAAAAAGCACCAATTTAGAAGCAGGATTTTGCAAAACCACATTATCTTTTACCCCCATTTGATCATAACTAATTACACCATTTCTAATTTCATCACTAAATTTATCAAAAATGGCCCTAGCTTCACTATACATTACTCGATATTCATTCGCCTCTCTTTGAGTCATTACTATACTCAAATAAGACTGCATAACCACTCCCATAAAGATCACAAAAATGGTCATAGCAATCATCATTTCTATCAGTGTAAATCCTTTTTGTAATCTTTTATTAAACATAAATTAATATTACAACGCTCCTCCTTTCCAATCAGTTAAAATTTCTTCCAATGAAACTTCCGTCTCCCCAAATTCAACCACAGATTTTACGAATATCACCTTCCCATCATTACAAAGGTTTTCTAGATCTTGTTCAATTTCAGCTCCACTACAATATTCTGGTTTTGAAATCTCAATATGCCTAGTAAATTCTGTTAGCACTCCATCATTACCACATTCATTTGAAAAATACTGATTTCCCTCAACCTCTCCACACAAGTAAACCTTATCAGCTTCTGATCCCTCCTCAGAAAGAGCTATTAACCAAGGATCTTCCGATGACCTAAAAGCCCCTTGCTTCAATCCAATCACATACACATTTGGACGACCAAAATCAGGTATATCTTCATCCCCAAACCCCTCTTTCCAATTCACCCTATTATTCATCCAATTAGTATCACGAACATTCCTCACCGCTTCCAGCCCTTCCTGAGCCAAATAATGAGCCTGTAGCGTTTTTACGATCTGTTTATTTGATTGAATAACACTAATGAGCAAACTCGTTGCTGCCACAATCGCCATCGTCAAAATCATCAAACCAATCAACGTTTCCACCAACGTAAATCCTTTCGTGTTACTGATTTTATTATTTTTTTTTCTCATTTTAATTTTTAACAGTTTTCCCAGTTGCTAAATCTATTAATACATTTCTGGAATACCGATCATCCTCACCCATGCCGTAACGAATTTTTATTTGTATCGAATTTTCCCCCGACTGAAATTCCCCATCTTTAAGAACTTCCAAACTTCCAGTTGGAGGCACAAATCTAAAAGTAAATTCATCACCACTAAAATCTGCCAGCACTTCCCCAGTCATTTCTGTTATTTTCTCAACATTCACCATCGAATCCATTTCAAAAATAGCATCATCAAGCACGTCTTCAGACGCATCTCCACACCCCTGATAAACCCATTTTCTAGCAGGGACATCCCAAACTTTCGCATCAGTAAATTTATAAACAGCCGCAGTCATAACATAGCCACTATCTGGATTTTCTTTTTTCAAACGTAACCCATAACACTTCAAAAATTCCTCATCCTCATCAGAAGTAACTCCTTCTACAGGAGCGGCAGCCTCCTTCAAAATATCCGTCCCATGAATAGACTTATCTTTCATTTCATTAATTTGAGCAACAAGAGCATCCGCACTCAAATCAATCAGCGCCATCTTGCGAAAAGACGTATATCCTGAAACAGATAAAACCACCAAGATAGCAATAATACCCATTACAATAAGCAATTCAACCAATGTAAATCCTTTTTTTAAACTCAAAGACTTCAACATAAACACTTATTGTAAAGTAACTACACTGTTCAAACTAAATATCGGAGACATAATCGCCACCGCAAGTAGAGCAACAAAAAGTCCCACCACTAAAATCATCAATGGTTCAAAAAGAGACGTAACCTTTCGCAAAGTATTATCAACTTCTTTCTGATATTGCGTAGAAATTTTCTCGGAAACTTCAGCCAATTGAGCTGAACTTTCACCTACTCTCAGCATTTCCACAACTTCATGTGGAAACAGGAATTCCGTATCTGCCATACTCTCAGAAATCTTTGCACCCGTTTTTACAGTATTAATAATTTCTTGAGCCTTTAGTTTGTAAATTTTATTAGAAATAGCATTCCCACTAACCTTCAAAACTTTAATAACAGGAATACCAGCCTCAATCAAAAGTCCCATCATGGAAACAAAACGTAGCACATAAACTTTTCTTAACAATCTCCCCACCAAAGGAACTCTTAATTTCATATAATCCCACTTTACTGAACCATAATCAGTTCCCACATAGACATTGAAAAGTCCATAACCTCCAAATAAAAATAATAAAATAGCCCACCAATAATTCACAAATCCTTTTTGTATTCCCATAAGTACTCTCGTAGCTGTCGGCAATTTATCATCACTCATGCCTCCTTCAGTAAGTAAAGAAAGCAGATTTGGCAAAACCCAAATCATCATTCCTGCCGTTACTAAAACCAAAACCGCTAATACCGCAATCGGA
>JBAYNL010000014.1:0-14969 GCA_041678805.1 Candidatus Altimarinota bacterium
GACTGACAAACGGGAACTGTAACAGCTAGTGCTTTAGAGGCATTACAAGCATTTGCGTAATTAACAGCTTCTACGGTAAAGGCTGGATCTGGACCTTGTTGATCAGAAAAACCATAGAAATACATTGATTGGCCGTTTGGAACGGTTTGTGGCAATGAAAGTATCAATGATAATAAGAAAAGGTCGTTATTTTGATCTTGGGCATCTGCTTTAGAGATTCCTCCTATAGCAATATAAGCGTTAAAGAAACTTGGATCAGGAGCGATGAGGCCTTCTAGAGAAGTAAATTTGTTTTGAGGATTTGCTGGGCTTGGATTGTAATTGGCCGTAGCGTCTAGTTCATAAATGGTGCTAGGATTTAGAGATTGATTTGCAGGGACGATTGCTCCATTGAGGGTTTTTACAACTAAGTTCATGTTATTACAAACTGGAGTTGCGGGGATATTGAAAGTTGTCTTACAAACGGTTTGATTTAGCTGATCTTCTTCAGTGTCAGAAGTGGCTACTTCGGCAGTGTGAGCGGCATTTGTTTTTACAAGTTTAGCGGTAATTGTATCGTTGGCGGCTCCGTGGTAATACATTGTTGTATTTAAGCTTCCAACTGCTTGATGATTTGCCTGAGCGGTGTAGACGGCTCCAGATTTTGTATAGAATGTTCCGCTGATTCCATTTGAAGTTGTCCATTTTAGACCAACAGGGAATGGAATTGCTCCTGCAGCGTATGTTGGCACTGCGTTTGGAGTAAGAGTATGCATGTATACCTGATTACCTCCTACGGTGACATATCTAGATTGAACTGGAGGATTGTTTCCGAATCCTCCGTTACAATAGGTGATATCTTGAGGAGTGAAGGATTTGATACAAGCTGGGATGTTTAAACTAGCGTCATCGGTGCCATCACTTTTTACTGATTTTACGTTAACGGTGCCTGTTCCTACATAATATATTTCTTTGGGAGCGGTGATGTTATCAGTAGTGTAGGAATTTGTATTTCCACCTGCTGCTACGTAATTTGCTCCTGATTTGGTGTAGAAACGACCGTTTGGATCACCTGTGACTGTCCATTTTAATTTCAAACCTGGAAGTGGTTGGCCAGCGCTGAAGGTTAGTCCGGTGTATGTAAATTTGTGAACTGTAACTTTTTGACCACCAATTGTAGCGAGAACGTTATCTGCGGCGTTGTTAGTATGAGTAACTGCTAAATTTTGACAAGTGGCTGGAGGTGGAGGAGGAAAATCGAAATCATCATTACAAACGTTTGGATTTAAATATGTAGATGTTGCGGCAGAAGCTTCTGTTCCATCTGCTTTTAAATGAACGAGTTTTACTGAAACTGGACTGCTTCCGGTGTACCAGATTTCTGAAGCGGTGGTGGTTGTTGAGCTTGTTGAAAAATTCTGGGCGTTGGCTGTTGTATATAATTTTCCATCACCTCCTGCGATGGTCCATTTATATCCGATTCCTTCAGGGATTGTATCTCCTGTCTCTGCAAAACGAAGTGAAGTTTGATATAATCTATAAAGCTTTTGACCGTTTTTAAGGTTTCCAGTGTCTTGTTTTGCGGCGGTAAAAGATTCACAGAGGTTTTTGCTAACGATAGCATCAAATATTGCAAATCCACTGTAGGCGAAACAGCCTGGGATTTTACTGAAATGGAGATGCATACTATTGTTTTCGTAAGTAGGGGTAACCGTAACGTTTACGCCGTTGAGATTAATATTTCTACTTGCGTTTGTGTATTTTGTAACGGTATTGGCACTTCCTGTAATTGTCCATGATCTGGGGAGGGGTTTTAGAATTAATCCAAACTCACTCATGGTAATTTTGGTGTCGTCTTTTGCGGTATGTGTATTTATTCCTGGATAGCTATTGTCTGGAGAGTAAATATATCCTCTTGGGCGGTATTCTCTGTCGGTGTTAGCGACGAGAATATCATTTAATTCAATACCAACATCGACGCTGTCTGCTTCGGCTGCGTCATTCCCATCTGATCCATTGTTGTGATAATAAACAGAAAATCTGGCTACGTCATTTGGGACCATTCCATTAGGGTTTTGGCCATGAGGAGCGTCGTTGTAGTACAATGCATCACAAGCTTCATTTGCCGCTCCTAATCCTGGACAATATTTTGTTACTACAAATTTTCTTTCGTCGCCGTACCATGGACCTTCATTGTCTCCAGATTGTCCTCCAATGTTTGGATTTTCTGAAAAATTATTGAAACTTGCATAATTTAGACCTTGATGAAAACACATTCCTCTACTTTGAAGACAATTTTCATTAGCGTTATCACAGTCATTATCTGAATCACATGCTTGATAATGTGTTAATGGAATATTGTTTCTGTTTGGAGAAAAATTTGATAGATCTCCAGAAGTGGCCAGCACTGTGCAGGTTAAGGTAAGAAAAAGCAGTGGTAGTATCGAAATTCTTGTTTTCATATTTTTTTATTAATTTTTATTAGTGTTTTTTTATTATACGGCTAGGTCTGCGCCTTTTGCATCTTCACCAAGTCCTGAGGCTCCACTAGCTCCTCTAGCTGGATCTTTTACGACTGTCGTTGGTGGTTCTGGTTCTATCTTTAGAGCAATTCCTAGTCTGAACGTGTTGTATCCGATTTTTGAATTGGCATCTACTCGGTCATAGGTTCTAGATTCACTTACCATTCCTTGTGTTTTTGGGACAAAGATCGCAATTCCTTCTTCAAAAGCGATTGTTGGATTTCCACATTTTTGATAAACACCAATACTTGTAGTTGGTTCTACTCCGATATGGTATCCGTCTGGAAGATCGGTCTCTTTTAAGTTTGGATCGGTATAATCAATAGTTTTTTCTCCAGAAAGTTGAGCAGATCGAATTGCAAGAACTATTCTTTTGAATTTTTCAAAGGCGTCTTTGTTTTCTGCACTAACCGTTTTTGCCTTGAAACATTGAGCAACTTTTAAAGAATCATCTGGACCAAGAATTAAGAACATTCCTGTATGAGCAAGCATTTTTACTGAAAGAGGGGATTGCATGAAAGTTTGGTCATCCCTTAGATTTAAAGGACTTGCGATTTCGATGATTACTTTACCAATATCTTTTTCAATGGCATTTCCGGTAATAGTGCTGTATCTGTTTAAGTTCAAAATTCCGGAGGCAAGATCTTTACCGTATGTAGGTGTTCCTCTAATACCTTTAATACCGCTTGTTCCTACAAGGGATAATAGTCCTAACTGTTCTAGTCCTGTTTCTGGGTTGTCGCCAAATTTAACTTTTTTTAGTTCGTTAATTACATGTTGAGCCATTTTCTCTGCAGAAGAGTTCACTTCTACTGCTGGTGTTAATTTTTTAAGTTGTTGTTGTGATTCTTCAAAGAAGAGTGTTAAATATTTTTTACCAAATTCTTCTAGATTATGTCTGAAGACTTTCTCTTTAGCAGCATTGTTAGGAAGTTTTATGAAGCTTTTGGTCATCAAATCGGTGAGGACTTGTTGCATTTCGGAGTTGTTTAATCTTCCTAGTTTTGCAACGCCTGGAGTTGGTGGATAACTTTCAGCAAATTTCTGGATGAGGGCATTCAATTTTTGGTTGTTGGTTGTCGTTAAGCCTACGTCATAGAAGTCTTTTACTAATCTTGTAGAAAGAGCTTTATATTCCGTGCTATTTCCAGGTCCTGCAAGGAAAGCATCTCCAAATTTTGTGGCGTCGAATGATTCTCTTGGGTTTTCACTAGTTTTTATTACTCCGGAAAGAGTTACGAATTCTGCATATTTTCGATTCATTTCTTCTGTTTTCCCAACGTTTGCTAGATATTCGGGGTCTGGTGTTTGTTTTTTGAAATCTTCATATGTTGTAATTGATGGTTGAGCGTTGTCGATTTCTAGTCCTTCTTCTAGATATCCTTTTCGGATTTCTGCTCTATATCCAGGTCTTTGATAAATAATTGTTGGAGATTCTTTTTCGATTTCAGCCCTGGTTCGTAAAGGACTTTTTGCGCTTGTGATTGTGATTACTCCAAGAGTATTCGCTCCGTCATATTGATAAGGATATGAAAAATTTTGTCTGTTGAAGATTAAGTCTGTGTGAGTGTCTCCAATTGTTAAGTAAATTTCTCCATTTCTTAATACTAATTGTTCTTTGATTGAAGGATCGATCAAGAATTTTATATTACCGCGAGCATTTGGGACTTCAACTCTAGTTAATCCACTTGCTTTGTCCGGAACTAGGTTAATGCCAATAGTGTTAAGTTTTGTATTAAGCTGAGCTAATTGGTTATATTTAGTGAAGTCGACCTTGGTTTCTTTTCCCTGAAGCACGGCTGCTTGTCCTGTTACTGAGTCGTAGATAAATTGGCCGTTGTTTTCTACTCTATTTTCCAAGATGGTGACTTTTGCTCCTGGATGACGTTCTCTCATTTGTCTTAAAATTTCTGCTCTAACTTTTGCATCAGATCCTTTATATAAGCTTTCTGATCCTTCAACGGTTGTTCTCACGATACAAATTTCTCCGGTTCCTAGAGGGATGTCGATATAGAAATTAGGGATTGGAATTCCGTCTAGTAGTGCTAATCCGACTCCTCCGCCCATTCCTCCTGCCCATGTTTGAAGGCCTTTTACTACTTCGGTGTCGACTTGTGTTTTTTGTTTTTTATACAGTTCAATTACTACTTTATTTGAAAGTTGATACTTATCTTGTAGTTCCACGAAAGTTTTTCCTACATTTGGAAGTAGGTGAATGGCGGCGACAACCATTTCTTCTGGATAATCTGCTTTTAGCATTGCCTCTACTCGATCGTAGCCTAGCTTACTCATTGCTTCTTGTGTTGCGGCTTCTCTTTCCCACTCTGCTTCGTGATGAATAGATGCGATAGCTCCTAAATAAAATCCTGCTGAACTCCATCCGGCTCCTGCGGTAACTCCTCCACTGACGTTATTTGAAATTGCAAATTTGATACCTACATGGCCTCCTGCTGCTAGAATTCCGGCGTCTAATCCAACGCTGATTTGGGTTTTCCCATCTTTAGATATAGTAAATGTTTTTTCTAGGCTTGCACCTGCAGTTGCGGCGAAGTGGTCATCATTTGAACCAAGTCCTGCTCCGATTGCGATGTTCCATCCGTCACCTAAGTCGATAGGAACTCCTATTCCGGCACCGCTAGTTCCTCCTTTCGTGCTGGCCATTATTCCTATTCCAAATATACAAGCACTTTCGATTTTTGTTGCTTGTTCTTGAGTTACTTTTTCTCCTTTTAATTCAAGTGCTTTTTTGAATTCTCCTTGTATTTTCCTGATTGCTGGATCTGTAGAGAATTTTATTAAATCAAGAGATTCACCACTTTCGCTTACTGCGCCTTTATCTCGTTCGGCTATTGCTGTAAATACGTGTCCAATTTGCATTAAGGTAATGAGGTCTGATTTATCTGTACCGGTTAGTTGCTGAGTTGGATTATCTAAATATTGATCTAATTTAGCGACTAAATGATTGAATAATGCATCGTCTTGAACGTTTACAAAACTCACTACTCCAGCATATCTAGCGATTAATCCTTTTTCGAATTCTTTTAAGTCGGTGATGTTGTTTGCAAATAGGGGAAGGGCTTTTAAACCGGCTTTTAAATCTTTATGAAGTACGTCTTTTAAGGCGGCTTCATCTAATACGGTTACTCCTTCTTTAATTTTTGTAGCTTTTTCTAGTACATCATCTTGAGCTGCTTGTCCTGACATGTGATTTAAGAAGAAGCTTGATGGTAAAGTCACAAGTCCTTCTCCGATGTCTCCCATTGTGATAGACATGGAATCGCTGCGGGTGTCTTCTCCGGTAAATTGTTTTTTCATCCATTCGGTCCATAATAAATGAACTTTTGGGGAATCTTTCCCGTAAATGGCTGCAACTTTGGCTAACATTTTTTTGCTTTTGTCCAAGAGTTCGGCTGTTTTTTGAATTAAATCTTGTTTTGTATCAATGTCCTCGCTCTTTTTTAACTCTTTGAATAACTCTTTAACGGCAAGAGTATCTTTGGCGAAATTGTCTGGGAGTTTTACTAATAATAGGCGATTTGGTTGCTTTGGTTGATCGGCTATTCTTTTTAAACATCCATCTTTTGTCAAAGTTTCAACTGAATATAGTTGGAAAATTAATTTTAGGACGGAGTCTTCTTTAAAGGAGGCTAATTGTTCGTCTGTAAGCCCTAGATCTTTTCCGGTAGCTTTGAAGCCTTCGAGTGATTTTGGAGAAATTGTTACAGCATATTTTTCTTGGCCTTCGTCTGCGATTTTTTCCAAATCTTTCTCTTCTAATTGAGCGAGTGTCCCTTTAGTTGGAGTGGTTAAACTTCCTAAATCATAGTAAGGGAGAGTTCCTTGAGGGACTTCTGCTGTAGGAATTTTTTCGGTGTGATCGATGTAATTGTTGTATGTATTATAGGTAGTATTAAGAGTTGAAGTTCTTAATCCCATTAACTTAATTGCCTCGAGTAATCTTGCAGAAGGGACAAGGATTTTATTTACTAATAGTGAAAGACGGGCTGATGACTTAACATATTCGTTTTCATATTCTGATAGTAATGATCCTTTTTCACCTCTTGATGCATTTAAGATTGCGGATTCTCGTTGATATTTTATGTATTCTTCTGATTGGCGGAATGATTCTAGTCTGTTTTCCGCTCTAGCTGTTTCTTCTAATCCTTTTATTCGAGTTTCTTCTTCTTTGAATGTTAAGATTCTTGTTAAATCTGTTTTTCTATTTCCTGTTTCCCATTTTTGAACAATTGTTTGAGTGTCGTTGAGATCATCTCTGAAATCTTTATGGGTATTAATGTTAAAAAGGAAGCCTGTTTCTTCTTTGTATGCTTCTTTTAACTTTAAATACAATGGTTTTGCTAAAAACTTGAAGATATCCTCGAAGTCGACATGATCATTGTCTCCTTCTTGAATAATATTTCGAAGGGTTGATCTGATTTCTTTCTCATCTATGTGGAAGTCTTCTCTCATTATTGTCATGATTGGTTCCAATCCTTCAATGAAATTTTGAGTTTCAGTGGTTCTGTGTTCCCACAGGTCATTCCATAGTTCATCGTTGTTGGCATATCTAAGCAAAGATTCGGCAATCTTGAATTCATTCTCATAATAGTGATCAAATCTTTTGAGAATTTTTTGGTTGCTCTTTGAGTTTTCTTTGCTTACAGCTTCTAGTCTTTGACCTCTTGCCCTATCGAATTCGGACAGTGTTGTATCGGAATATTTCACTGGTTTGAGGATGTAAATTTGGCCATTACGATCTTTAGTCGCGAGAATTTGTTGATAGTATTCACTTTCGTTTAGACCGGCGGCGGTGATAGCTTTTTTTAATTTGGGACGTTTTGCATAAATTAGAGCCATTAAGGCGGCTACTGTCATTTCTTCTTTTGGTAATTGGAAGGTCCCATAATGTTCGCCAACGGGTTTCTCTGGTTTTAGAATGGTAATATTCCCATTGGAATCTTGAGTTGCTATAATTTTTTGATAGTACTCACCTTCGGTTAGGCCGGCACTGGCGATGGTTGCTTGTAGATTTGGATGCTCTTTGTAAATTAAAGGCATTAGGTTTACTACTGTAATTACTCCTCCTTCAAGTTCAGATGAAAGTGGTAATTTAAATTTCTGGGGACTGGTGTCTCTAAGCAATTGGACTTTGTCACCATCAAAAATAACAGCTCTGGCCCCTATTTTTCGATGTGAAGCAGGGGTATCGGTATAGATAAAATTTTTGCCATCAAATTCAGCGGAATCAAAAACTTCTGATTTTGCAGAAACAGCACTTTTTGGTGTTATGAAAACTTTGTCGCCTTTTTCTAGATTTATGAATCTATCTGTCAATTTTGTTCTCATTTCAAGATCTTTCAGTAGTCTTCCTCCTTCATCTCTAAAGGTTACTATTTGGGTGTCGGGTTCTTTATCAACAGTTTTAGTAACTTGGAATGTGTCTGTTTTTGGTTTGAATTCTACTGTGTCACCATTATATATTTTGGCTGGTTCTTTTGTGATTTTGCCTGCTGCTACTTTATAAAAGGTACCATCTTTAAATTCTGCTACTATTTTTGTGTTTACATCTTGTCCTTTTGGAATAATTTCTACTTGATCGCCATTTACGGCTTCGTAGAAAATGTCGCTTAATTTTGTAGCGGTTTCTAGGGCTTTGGATTTAAAGGTTACGGTGAATTTTTTTCCTGAAGGGTCTGCTGGATCTGAGATTGGGGTAAGGAATTCAACTCTTTGTTTTTTGGCGATTCCTTGTTCGGTTTTCTCAGCTTGAGCTGCCAATATTGTTTCTGATTCAGGAATATTTACATCTTTTAAAGCTACCCAACCTGTTGTTTCACCAACTTTAACCTTTATATATTCTTTTCCTTCAACTAGTTTTACTCTTTGATCGATTATTGTAGCCTCTTGATCTTTTGTAATTGGTTGAGATACGTGAGGGAAATCGGGGTTGGATCCATAGATTCTAGTGGTTGATGGAATTTGGATGCTTTTTCCATTAGGAACTTTTTTTGCTGCGTAATTTTCTTCTGTCCATTCAGATTCGGCAAGTTTAAGAGGGCCTGTAGTTTTTTCGTCTTGTTTGTCGCCCATGATTAAACTATCGATATCGATGTATCCCTCTGATGGTTCTTGTTTTAGACCCCCAAATAATTGGGTGTTCTCAAATTTTACTACGAAGATACTAGGTTCTTTAGGATTCTTAGTTATTTTATAAATTTTCGGATCTTTAATCTCGAATTTTACGTTGTTAAGAGTAGAAAGCGCTCCTCTTTGAAGGAAGGCTTCAGCTCCTTTTTCTGTTGGGTGGTAAAATCCTGGGGTTAGGGTTCTTTTAGTCTCTTCAACTTTGGCGAAATTCATGAAGTATTTTTCATATAACTCACTTAACTCGCCGGATTTTTCTCCTTGAAGAGTTGGAGCTTCTGCTCTTTTTAAGAAAGTGCTTTCAACCCATCCTTCTGGTTGGCCTGCGCCTTCTAACCATTTTGTTTTAATATAGGTTCTGCCCGTGATTATTTTAGGAGCAGTTTCTCCGATGATTGATAATTTTTGTCCTGAGGGGAGGCCAGTACTTCCTTCTTGTTGCTTTGCTGGATCAGGGAACATCATGGTGTCTCCTGTGGTGATAACATATTTCCCTAATGTTTTTTCAGCGGTTTCTATTACAGGAGTTACGTCTGATAATTTCACAAAGAATTCTTTGGGAGAAGCTTCTTGAGTTTTAACTTTGATAAAAATATCTGTTCCCTTTTTTTCAGGATTTACACCTTTAACGATTTCAAGAGTTTGGTCTGCTGTTCCCTCTACTCCTGTGGTGTCAGATGAACTTGTATATAATTTTTTTCCTGGGTTTAGTTTGACGGCAGAGGCTTTCCCGATTGTATCTTGAACTATGTCTGAAGGTCCTGATGTCTGATCGACTGTCCATTTTGTCTCTCCTTCAATAGGGGAGCTTGCAATTCCGGAGGTGCCTTTACGATAAATTTTATCCGGCGTTTTCCCTTTGAAAAAATATGTTTCTGGCTGGCCTAGGATTCTATATTCGTTTCCAACTCTTTCTAGGTGAAACTTTTTAATGGCATCTCCAATTAGGGGATTGATTTTTATTAATAGGGCATCTCTTTGTTCTTTTGATAATTTTTGGAATACGATGTCTTGGTCAATTAACTCCATCTTTTTCCCTTCTTCCATGTTGTCGAAGATTATCTCCATTAGGGCTTTGTCTCCGAAGTATTCATTGATAAGGATAGCGATGGCTTTGGAAGAGAGTGACCTAATCTCTTGAGCATCTCCAACGTTTTGGTCGCTGACGCCTTCTATCACATAATCTTTTAAAGCAGGAAGAACTAATTCTTTTAGGTTGCCGGTTAGTAATGAATCGATCAAATCTTCTTTGGCGTTGCTGAAGATTATTTCCATCAGAGCTTTGTCTTTCTCGCCGCCGTTTTCGATAAGGGTGGATATGGCTTTAGGTGATAATTTTTTCATTTTTTCTGCGCTGTCTTCTTCGTCGTCTTCCTCCTCTTGGTTTTCTCCCTTTAAATAACTTTTTAGGGTAGGAAGAATTTCAGCTTTTATGCTGCTGTTTAGCAAAGAGTCTATTAAGTTTGGATCTTCTTCGATTACTTTTCCAAAATTCTGGACAATGTGATCTTTTAAAGCATCTTTCCAGAAAGAATTGTCTGTCAATTTTTCTAACAAATCTATTTTTGCCTTGAAAGATAGAGATAGTTTGTTTATGAATTCTTCGTTGAAATCTGTTCGGCGGAAAATGTCACTGTTTAACAAAATGGCTAGAGCGTCAGTTGAGAAATATTTTGAAAGAGTGCTATTTGTTAGCCATTTTTTTATTGTGGCAGTAGCGTCCGGGAGGGCTTTGAATAGTTCTCTTAGTTTATTGAGATTGCCAGAATACATTTCGATTAGTTCAGATAATCTGGTTGGACTTTTTGCAATAACCTCCATTACTTTTTTTGTATTTTCTGGATTCTGATCTTTCAAAAGTATTCCGATAGCTTCTTTGCCTAATTGCACGGCATTAAATGGTCCTTGTGGACTAATTAACGTAGATATTTTTGCTAAGTTCTGAGATGTTGTCGCAGTAAGTTGTTCAATAGCAGTTTTTAGCAACAACAAAAATTGTGTTTCAGAAAAGGTCTCTAATTTAATTGGGCTTGGGGTGCTTTCTCCTTCTTTGATGATGCTTCTGTCATCAAGAAGTCTGTTGAAGATGATTAGTCTTTCTGCATCAGAGGTTGAGGACCTGTTTAATTGATCCAAAACGTTATCTAAATCACTTGTTTCAGTAGCTTTTGAGGCAGTTTTTTCTCCTAGAGCACTAGAAGCTTCCATGCCTTTTTTTATAATTTCTTCTCTAGAGCGAGTTTCTGCTACTTCAGCTGGTTCTGGTCCAGTTTCTGCAGATAAAAATACAAGTCTTTTCTCTTTTGGAAAAGAGCTTAAGAAAGTTGAGAGGATGAGAAAGTTGTGATTTTTCATATGGTTTGATTTTTATTTATGTATTTGTTTGTATTTCAAAATCTTATAATTATAGCAAAAAACAGACGATGGGTCAATTTACTTTCCAAGAAGATTTTCTGTATAGTGAAATTAGAAGAAAAATTAACTCAAAACCATATGAAATTACCGATAATTATTGTTAATTTTAAGATTTATGAACAAGCGGTTGGGGATAGTGCTGTGGCGTTAGCGAAATTGCATGAAAAAGTGGCAAAAGAAACTGGAGCGAGTATTGGGATAGCTGTAGCGGCGATTGATTTGCAAAGGGTTTCTGAAGCGGTAGATATTCCTGTTTTTGCTCAACATATTGATCCTGTGACTTATGGAAGTGGGACTGGGCATATTTTGCCGGCTTTAGTGAAAGAGGTTGGGGCTTATGGGACTTTATTGAATCATGCTGAGTGTCAGGTGGAAGATTTGGTTTTAGAAAAAAGTATTAAAATGGCGAGGGAATTGGATCTTTTTACTGTGGTTTGTGCGAATACTCCTGAAAAAGGAGCTGAAATTATGAAATTCAATCCGGATTTAATTGCGGTGGAGCCCCCAGAATTGATTGGTGGAGATGTTTCCGTTTCAAAGGCTGATCCTTCGATTATTGAAAAAGCAGTTCGCTTGATTGGTAAAAATAGAGTGCTTGTGGGGGCGGGAATTAAAACTGGTGAAGATGTAAAAATAGCTTTGGCGCTTGGGGCGAGTGGGGTATTGCTTGCTTCAGGAGTGACTAAGGCGGCAGATCCTTATGCTGTTTTGATGGATTTGGTTTCTGGGCTTAAATAGTGAATTTTTTGACTTAGGCCTAGTTCAAAAAAGAGAATTAATAAAAACAACAAATCGTTTTTGAAGAATGGGGTGTCTATTATGCCGTGAAGTAAAAAATAGAGAATGATGAAATTTGAAATCATTTTGAGATCTATTTTCCCCACGAGTGGATAGCTCAAGTTTTTAATTGTTCTGACGATGCAGGCAAATAGGAAAATGATACCGACAATGCCATATTGGAAGATGAATAATAAGAAAATATTGTGAGGCTGAAGAACGTAATAATCTAGGGGATTATGCCCTAAAATAGCTTTTACGTTTGTTTCATATTGATTTTGGAATTGGCCATATCCGATGCCCCAAACTAAATCTAGGGGATCATCAAAAAGGTGGATAGATGTTTGCCAAATTTCTCCGCGTTCACTTAGGCTGGAATAATTTGTTTGAATGGTTGGAAGGATTTTGGTGTAGAAAATTGTGCCAACAACTAATGTTGAGATAATTCCTAAAATTATTTTATTTTTTTTGGATTTAAAAATTCCTAAATCACTTTTTTTGAAGAAATAAAACATTAGTACTAGGAAGGTTCCTCCGATTGTTCCCATGGACCTAGTGGCAATAATTAATAATCCTAAAATGATTGCATGAGCGAGGTCTGATTTCTTTTTGTGTTCCAAAAATTGAATGCTAAAAAAGATAAAAAATGGAGCGAAATAATATGCCAAATAAACGGCGGCATCGAGAGGTCCCAAAAGTCTATAATCGAAGGTTACGTTGTATCCCATCAGGTTATAAATTGCTGAAAATATTCCGAAAATAATTGCGCCTTCTCCCATGATTTTTAGGCCTTCTAATCGCGACTTTTCACTCTTTAGGGTTTCAATAAAAATGAAACTAAGAACGACAGCCATTAACAAAAATCTTAGGTGTCTGATGAAATAAATATTGTCGATAATGTCGACTGTCAAAATTGAAATTGCGGTAAGTAAAATGAATGTATTCCCGACCCAATGATTACGAATATTTCTGAAAGTTTGTGAGAAATTTTTATCAATGATTGTTGATAATAAAAACGTGAAAACTTGAATGAAAATTAAGATCTCTTGGAGATTTGTTGGGTATCCTAAAATATTTAATCTGATTAAATATGATTGGAGAAAGAAGATGTTCAAGAATAACAGTCCGACGTTTAATTTTTTGAAGAAATTTTTCAACATTTTTTGGTGGTTGCAGCTGATAGTTTAGGATATATTGAGGCCATGAGTAAAGAAGTTTTAATTAAAGGGGTAGTTGTTTCCGGGAGAAAATTGGGAACAAAATTAGGATTTCCTACAGTGAATGTGGTTTATAAAGGAGATATTAAGGGGGTTTTTGTAGGAGAAATTTTGCTGGGAAATGAATGGGCTCAGGCGGTAATTCATATAGGTAAAAAGCCTACAATTCAGGATGATGAAGTGAGTTTAGAGGTGCATATTTTGAATTGGAGTGGTGAGGTAAAAGAGGGGATTAACGTCTCGGTGAAATTATCCGAGAAAATTCGCGATACTAAAAAATTTGAAGATTTAGAGGAACTCAAAAAGGCGATTGAGAAAGATGTTGAATTCGTTAGGAATTGGTATAATCTACAAGGTGGTGTAATCAAAATAAAATGAGAAAAGTAATGAAATTTTTGCGCAAAGCCATCCCGGATACTCATCCGTTAAGATTGTTATATCACAGAATAATGGCTTTTTTAGCCGCTGTTTGGTATTGGTATCCAGCTGATAGTTTGGTTGTAATTGGAGTTACGGGGACAAATGGGAAGACGACTACCGTGAATTTAATTACTAATGTGTTGAATGCTGCGGGATATAAGGTGGGAATGACTTCTACTATCAATTTCCAAATTGGTGCTGATAAGTGGATTAATGATACGAAACAAACAACTCTTGGTCCTTTTTTCTTGCAAAAAATGCTGCGAGAAATGGTTAAAGCTGGTTGTAAATACGCGGTTTTGGAAGTGTCGTCTCACTCGATTACGCAATCTAGAATTAACGGTATTAATATTGATGTGGCTGTGATTACAAATGTTTCTCCGGAGCATGTGGAATATCATGGTAGTTTTAATAATTATTTAAATACTAAAGGTTTATTGTTCCAAAAAGTTTCTAAAGAACAAAGAAAATTTGGAGCGCCAAAAGTTTTAGTAATGAATGCGGATGATAAATATTATAGTTTCTTTAATCAATTTGTGGCGGATAGAAAACTTACTTATGGAGTAAAGGGAGGGACTGTTTATGCTGATGAAATGGATCAAAAACCGGAAGGAACTCATTTCGTTTTGCATGTTCCCAATAATGCTATTCCGATTGATTTAAGGCTTCCTGGAGAATTTAATGTGGCGAATGCTTTGGCCGCTGCGGCGGTGGCTATTTCATTGCAAGTTCCTTTGGATGTTATTAAGAAGGGGCTTGATGAAAGTGCGACTGTTTCGGGAAGATTTGAGCACGTAGAGAGCGGTCAAAAATATAGTATTATTGTGGATTATGCTCATACTCCTCCGGCACTTGAAAGTTTGTTCTCCTTATATAGGAGACTTACTCCTGGGAAATTGTATGGAGTTTTTGGGGCTACCGGAGGTGGTCGCGATAAATCAAAAAGACCTGGGATGGGAAAGGTGGTTCATAGTTATGCTGATTATATTATTTTAACTAATGATGATCCTTACGAGGAGGATGAGTGGGGAATTATTGAACAAGTAGCGCAGGGAATTCCTAGACAAGAAGGTCATGACTTTTGGAAAATTCCTGATAGAAAGGAAGCGATAAGACTTGCTTTGACTATGGCAAAAGAAGGAGATTGTGTTGTGGTTGCGGGTAAGGGATGTGAAGAAGTGATTATGCTTCGGGGAAAAAGACTTCCTTGGAATGATAAAAATGTAATCAGAGAATTACTGGAAAGACCGATTGAAGTTGAAATATATCCTGATCATTTTGAAAAGAGAGAAAATGTTTGTTTGCAGTCTTAATAGAAAAGATTTATGGATGGCTTTTTGCTTATAGATAAACAAAAAGGAATTAGCTCTTTTGGTATCGTGAAAACGATTAAGAGGCTTTCTCGTGAGGCTCATGTGGGGCACGCAGGTACCCTTGATCCTTTGGCGACGGGACTTTTGATTTTGGCTTTGGGGGAAGCGACAAAGTTGTTGGA
>JBAYNL010000015.1:0-14855 GCA_041678805.1 Candidatus Altimarinota bacterium
TAGGGAATTATGAAGATGTTGATGTCGCAGTATTTGTTCGTCCATATTTAAAATCTAATGATAAAGAGAAAATTAATGCGGCTATAACCTTGGGGAGATTTTCTAAATTTAGAGAAGAGGCTTGTTATGTTGTATCGTCTTTTATTTTCTCAGAAGAAGATAAGATAGCTTATGGACTTTTTGCTGCTGGAGAATTGAACTTAAGAAGATTTAGGAGAATATGTTTAGATTATTTAAACTCTAGTAATCTTAATTTAAGAATGCATGCAGCGGTTGCGTTGGCTAAGATGGGACGGCATGAATCAGTGGCTGTATTGGTTAATTTGTTGTTCCATAGTGACCATACTATTGCGAAAAAAACGAAAAACATGTTGAAAAATGTTGACGTGCGAATTTGTAAAAATATTGATAGAATTGTCAGGTATGTGGTTGACGAAGAGATAAGTAAGTTGATTAATGGCAAAGAAATTAAAAATTTGGCCGATTTAGAGAAGAACCATTTAGTGTCATTGAAGTGGTTGTATTGTCTGATAGAAGAGTATGATGAGGTAGAAGTAATCGATAATCTAATATAAAAATATAACTTTAAAAGTATGATGCAAAAAAGTTTGGAAATTGTTATCAATCCGATTGATCCTGAAAAACATTACCAGTCAATTGATTTTAACGGTGATTTTGATAAGGCTGGTTATACCGAAGTAAGGGATCAACTCAATGGTGCGGTTAAGTCTTTTTCGGGGACTTCGTTGATTTTTAATTTTACGAATCTGAAGTTTATCAATAGTGAAGGGATTGGTTATTTAATGGAGGTCCATACTCATTTGGTGAGAGCGGATAAACAATTGGTAATAATTGGAGCTAATTCTCATGTTCAAGATGTTTTTGGAACTATAGGAATTAAAGAGATTATTTCTCTTTATCCTGATATGGAATCATTCTTAAAAAGATAAGTATGAGTTTTATTAGAAAAAGTATAGTTAGAAGATTATTTTTCCATTTATTAGGAGTTGCGGTGGCAATAAGCGCGATTATGCTTTTTATGTACTATTTTAGAAGTGATTGGGTGGAACCTCATATTTTATTGCCGGGTGGAGTGGGACTTTTTTTAGTGTATGTTATGGTTGCGTGTTATGTTGATTTCGTAAGGCCATTAAAAGTTGTTTTGACAGAGATGCAATCTCTTTTGACGGGTGGCGTATATAAGAAGATTTACACTAATAGAGTTGATGAAATTGGAGTGATTGCTTATTTTTTCAACAAGGTCACGGAAGGGTTTGGGCAAGTTAGTTTTGATGTTAAAGATCGTCAAAGAATGTTGGGTGAATTAAATTTGGCGGCTCAATTGCAAAGAGATATTTTGCCTCAAAAAATTCCAGAGATTCCTGGTTTGCAAATTGTTGCTAAAACGAAGCCTGCGACTGAAATCGGAGGAGATATTTTCAATTTTATTACGGTGAAAGATAAAACATATATTTATATTGGTGATGCTACTGGTCATGGGACTGTTGCGGGGCTGGTTATGACTATGGTTAATTCTTTAATTACGGTTTTCAGTGATCATTCCGATAGTGCTTATGAAATATTGGTAAATGTTAATAAATATTTGAAGAGGTGGTTAAAAAAAGCGGTGTATATGACGTTGGTCATGTTGTGCTGGGACCATAAAACTCAAAAGATGACTTATGTCGGAGCTGGACATGAGCATGTTATTGTTTATCATACTGCGACTGGAGAGTGTGAGGCTATTCTTTCCGGAGGAATTGCACTGGGGATGATTCCGGATAATTCAAAAGTTATTAAGGAGCAAGAATTAAAATATGAAGAGACTGATTATATTGTTTTGTATACAGATGGGATTACTGAAGCGAAGGGGGCTAATGGGGAACTTTATGGATTGAACAATTTAAAAAATGCAGTAATTGAATATTCTCCTCAGTATTCTGCTGAAGGAGTGAATTTTCATATAGCTAAGGATGTTTCTACTTATATGGGAAATATAGAACAGAATGATGATATGACTTTGATTGTTATCAAGAGAGATAAGGATTTTAAACAAGGGGCTGCTTCTGAAAGTACAAGTATCAGTTGGCAAGCTTAGCATTTTGAGGTATTTAATAGTCTTGTATGTTTAAAACTGAAGACTTTAATTATTCTTTGCCTAAAAGGTTTATAGCTCAAAACCCTGTTTCACCCAGGGATGGTTCAAAATTACTCGTATTTGATGCTCAAAAAAACGCTATATGTCATAAAAAGTTTTTTAAAATAAGTGATTTTTTAAAGAAAGGTGATGTTTTGGTGGTTAATGTTTCTAAGGTTATTCCAGCTAGAATAGTTTTTCATGAAGGTAGTAGTGAAAGAGAAATATTCCTTTTAAAAGACTGTGATAATAATTGTTATCAGGCGATGGTGCGTCCGGGAAAACTTTTTAAGATTGGAAAATCTTTCAAAATATCTGTCGGGGTGGAATGTGTTGTAAAAGAAATTCTGGATGATGGGACTAGGATTATTGAATTTATTCTCAAGGATAAGAGAAGAAAAATTGCCAAAATGATTGCTGAAATTGGTAAAATCCCCTTTCCTCCTTACGTAGGAGAGACTTCTGCTAGGCCTGATCAATATCAAACGGTTTATGCTAAAACTGATGGCAGTGTGGCGGCGCCAACTGCTGGATTGCATTTTACCCCTAGTTTGATAAAAAAACTTAAAAATAAAGGAGTGGAGGTTGAAGAGGTTTTATTACATGTTAGTCGAGGGACTTTTTTGCCGGTAAAATCGGAATATGTTCACGAGCACAAAATGCACAGTGAATGTTTTACTCTAGATAAAAAGACGGCTGAAAACTTGAATCGAGCCAAGAAGGAAGGGAAAAGAATTATTGCCGTAGGGACTACCACGGTGAGGGTTTTGGAAAGTTGTTATGATTTGGAGCGAGGATTTGTGTCTCAAAGTGGAGAAACCGATATTTTTATTTATCCGGGAAAATATGAATGGAAAATAGTTGATGCCTTGATAACTAATTATCATTTACCAAAAAGCACGTTATTAATGCTTGTTTCGTCTTTTTTGGAGAGTAAAGGCGTGAAAAAATCTGTGGAAAAACTAATGGATCTTTATGAAATAGCAAAAAAGGAAGATTACAGATTTTATAGCTTTGGGGATGCGATGTTTCTATTTTAGCCACTTAGGGAGGAGTGCTGGTCTACGAATGTTTTGGATTTTTTTGATGTTTTCTAACTGTTCTAGGTTTATTTTTCCAATGTATAAATCTCTAATATCTCCGCCTTTTTCGACGAATTCTTTAACTTGATGATATCCGTCAAAATACACATAGTCTTTTGTTAATGCCCCTTGTTTGCCGGTATCAGCAAATCCCCTTTTCGCTTTGAGTGTTGATCTGAAGGCTTGTTCCATGGGGAGTCCATATTCTAACAATGTTTCGAATACGTCCACGAAGGAACTGGTTAAGGCTTTGTTAATGGCTATGACGTTGGCCATCACTCTGTAGTTGTTTTTAAAAGGCATGTCTTGTTGTTTTTCAACATTGTACATGGCTAAACCTTCTTGAATTGGAAGATAATGAGCTAGACCTTTGTTGAATATTTCGTATGGTTGAGTTTTTCCGTTTTCTGCTGTCAAAATATGGGTTTCTATTTCATGGATAGTTAAAGATTCAATTCTTTTTTTGGAAAATTTAGCTTTTTCTCTAACAAATAATCGATTGTTTTTGCCTGCTACGCAATCGGTGACCATTTCTTCCTTTATTTTAACTTTCCAATTTTTTAAATTGTAGCTCTCGAAAATTTTCTCGAAAATAATTTTAGCGTCTTCGGATGAATAGATTTCATCTTCTTTTTCTTGATGTAGGCTTTTTTTATCTATTTCTATCAAACTTTTTTCGCATTCTCTTATTATTTCACTACTTGGTGTTCCAAAAAGCTGGATCGAAATATTCGTAAAATCTTCTTCGTCAATTGATTCTAAGAGGGCGATTTTGTTTAGGATCTCTTCTTTTTTTGAAGCAAACATTTTCCCGAGCGGAGATTGGTCAGTTTCGATTTTATTTAATTCATCAATTAATTCCAGTGGATCGAAACTCAATTGAGGATATTCGAATTGAGGGTTGGCTTTAAAGCTTTTAAAAAACTTTTCCTTTTCTGAGGTTAGGTTAATCGGCCTTAGGTGATAAAGTAATTTAATTTTATTGTCTATTTGAATTAATTTTTGATCTATTTCGTAAAAATTAGGAGTTCTTGTCGATGTTTTTATTATGACTGGCGAGGATTCTTCTATGGATGTGGATTTTTTTATTTTATCTCTTTTGGGAATACTTGGTTCTATTAAGAAATCTTTTAGATCTCTACTTCCTATGATCATCTTGTATGTTTTGCTGGGAATTTTTTCTACATCTAAAATTGTTTGTAAACGTTTGTTTTTCAGAGAAAATTTCACTTTTAAAATAGATTTTTCGTCATCGTATTCTAAAGGATTTTCAAGTAAGCCGGCTTTCATGGCGGTTTCTTCGTCTATTATACTTTTCTCAATCCCGGTATCTATTTTCGCTAAAAGTCTGATAGAGCTGTTCTTTTGGATGATTTCAACTTCTTCCTCTGTTCCAATAATTTGTTTACCAGAAAGATGTTCGATTTCTTTTTCTACAGTGTTTCCAAAAATATCTTTGGCGATTCGGACACCTTTTATGGGGCTACTTACTTTTAGGCCTTGAATTCTTTCAAGTCTTTTCCTAAGAGGTGCTAAGTTGGCAACTTGTACGCTTAAACCGGCCCTGGCGTTAATTTCTAGAAGTACTGGGCCGAGGTGTTTATCTATACATATGTCTACGGCTAGATAGCCTAAGTTTGTTAATAGTTGAATTTTTGAAGCGATTAGTAAAATATCATCCCAGAATGGTATCTTTAATCCTCTAATTTTTCCTAGACCATTTGGGAGTTCATCAATAATCTTATTTTTATATGAGGCGTAAGTAGCTTCTCCTCTTCCTATGTCTATCCCTACGGCTACTGCTCCTTGATGGAGATTTGCTTTCCCTCCAGATTCCTTGGTTGGTAATCGGAGCATTGCCATTACTGGAATTAAATTATGAACAACTATACGAATATCAGGAAGCCCTTCATAAGAATACTTTCCCACTCTTTCGTCCGAAATTATATATTGTTCAAAAAAAGCACAGTCTTTCGAGTTGGCGATGGCAAAACGTCCGTCAATAATATCTCTGATATGATCTTTAATGTTCTCAAGTGTTATTTTTTTACCTCCAGAGGTTATCCAATAATTATCTCTTCTATTGATAATAGGAATAATGCCTTCGCCGCCAAATCCGTGATTTGGTTTAATGACGAAACTTGTTGGTAGAGAATTGTAATCAAATTTATCAATTTCGTTAAATTCTTTAATGGCGGAATAAAGTCTTGGAACGGGTACTCCCCTGGCAGAAAGGAATTGCTTGGTTTTGATCTTATCGTCTGCTAGTTTTATGGCCTTTTTTAGGTTGTAAGGACGGATATACAGGAGATTCCTTGCATTAATACCTAAGAGACCTTTGCTGTTGAAAAACATAGTGTTGCTTTATTATTCTTCTTCCTCGATGTGTCTTAGAACTTCGCGGAAACGGACGTGTTCCAAGATGCGTAATCCTGTCCATTTTCCAAGGAATACGTTAATAATCAGTAATAAAAATATGACTTCTGGATAAGTAATCATTGTATTTCTAAGAAATTCGAATTTGAATTTAGCGAATATTAAATTCACTTCTCCTCCGGCAATAAAGTAGGCAATTATGGCGACTAATACTGTTTCAGCCATTAAAATTAAGGCAGTAGAAAATCCTTTTTCGGTTTTGACGCTAATGAATTTTTCTACAAGTGTGCTTAAAATTAACATTGGGAAAATAGCTATGGATAGAAATTCGGGATTAAATAAGCCCCATTGATTACTAAGAATTAGAATCAAAAATAGAATCAAAGATACCATAGTGATGACTATGGACATTTTTGGAATAAATAACATGCGAACTTTTCCTAATAATGGCAGTGTTATGGCTCCTATTAAGATTGCCGTTGATAAGATTAATAATCCAGTGGGAAGTCCGACGATTAAGAAAGACAGGGTGATAATTGATGGCGTGTAAATCCCGAAAGTGGTTATTCCTATAACTTGTTTCATAAATACAACTACGGTTGCGATTACCGGTAGAAGTAGTAAAAGTGCAATTGTGTTATCAGGAATCCCTTCGTTTATTAGTAGGTTTACGAAATATGACATGAAATTCCATGGACGTAATTTCCCTGTTTTACTATCAATAATTTGATATTCGTATCCACCTTTTTCGAGATTTTCGATAAAAGTGTTTTCGTTGATATTTTCTATCAGAGGATAGAGAATGGCTTCTTTTGCTACGATTATTTCTTTGGAATTAATGAGGTCGTATTGTCTTTGAATACGGCCGGAGGTGCCTTTAATGTCGCTTTCGAGAATGATGACAAGTTTTTGAGTGAGATTTACAGGGCTTTTTTTGAGATTGTTTTGAATATATCTGGAAAGCGCATTTAAACCGGCGTTTTCCTTTGTCCAAATTAATATTTCTTGAGATTTTTGAATGGCATTACCGGCTTCATTCAATTTTTTTGCCAATATTTCTTCAGAGATGAATTCAGTAGATGTTCCAAAGCCTTCAATTACTTTAATATAAACTCCTTTTTTTTCTGCGTAATTACTGATGTCTACGATGCGATCCTCTGCTTCCGTTTGATCTGTGATTAACAAGATGGATTTTCTGTATACAAAAACATCCATAGTTGTTTCGGATTGCTGATCTTTGGCGCTAACTGTTAGTTTTACGGTGTATTTTCCTGGTTTTTTGTATGAGTGAAGAACTTCAACTCCTTCGTTGCTATTGCCATCACCAAAGTCCCATTTGTAAGTGAGGGCGGTATCAGGTTCAGAAATAAAGGATTGAGATGCGTCGAAGATTGTGCTTTTTTCAAACTCAACGGCTTCTTCACTGCTAATTACCGCTTGGATATAATTTGTTTCAGCGAAACAAATAGATGTTTGAGCTATGCCCAATATGGCAATAATGATTATTAATAGCTTTTTCATTCTGTTGGTTTTATTAAATCGGGAAGATGATACCAGAATATTGGTTATTTTCATATATTTTAAATGAGGTTGACAGATCGCCATGTTGTGGCCCCTCAGGATTGTTAAAAACTGCTTTTTGAGGTATTATATAGAGATTCAAAAATAAAAACTTAGATAAAAATGACTAAATTTTGGAGGACATTATTGGTTTTAATGGTTGTGATCGTGGGATTATTTTCAGCGACATCTCTGGCTATTAATTATTCTACTGTTGATGTCACTGTTGCAGGTATGGATACTGTTGCCGGATCTCCTACTGTTTTAACGTCTTCCCAAACTTATCCAAATACTCAGGTTATTTTTGAGGTTGGGAAACCGGATGGATCAGCGATTGATGTTGCTGGGGTGACGGATGCTTCTGGGGTCGCTAGAGTGATGTTTCCTGGAGAGAATACGAAAATGGCTGGAATATATAGTGTGAAGGCGAAAGTTGCCAATAATGCGATAAGTGATAAACACAGTAGCTTTTCTGTATTAGCTGCTCCTATTTCTAAAACTGTTTCTAATATTGCTCCAGCTGATCAAGTAGTTAGATCTGCTGATGAAAAAGCGTCAGTTACTGTAACTTTAGTAGATGATTACAATAACCCTATTTCTGGTCATAATGTTCGTTTGATTTCCAGTGCCGCTACGGATGAAATGATTTCTTCATATCCAAATGTTACGGATACGAATGGACAGATTGTTTTCACTGTAGACTCAAATCAAAGTGGAGCGGTTGTGTATACTGCTTATGATGTAACTGCCGACTTTATTATTAACGGGAAGGCTCGTGTTGCTTATTTCGATGACGCTAATTATGTTCTCACTAGTAATATTCCTAGCAATTATGCTTTCGGTTCTTCTGGGAATGGTTCTGGAGTAGCGGATCATTTGAGTTTCGAAGAAATTCCTATGATTATTAATCCGGGACAAAATGTTAGTTTTAAGACGACTGCCTACGATGCGGCCGAACAAGTGGTTGTTAATTACGCAGGGACTGTTCATTTCTCTGTAGAAAGTGGAAATGCGTCTTATGTCACCTTGCCTACCGATTATATTTTTACTCCTGAGGATTTAGGTTCTCATACCTTTAGTGTGGCTTTGGGATTTCAACAGCCTGGGTCTTATCAGTTGAGAGTTCAAGATACTGCTAATCCATCTGTTTATGGCCAATTTATTTTTATTGTTGGGAGTGGAGCTCCTGCAAGTGGGGGTACAGTGACAATTGCAAGTCCTATTAGTGGAACATATAGTAATAATGTTCAGGTTATAACTGGAACAGCTACTCCTGGTTCAAAATTGAAGGTCTTCGATAACAATATTGAATTAACTGCTCTTGTAGCTGATATTTCAGGATTGTTCTCTTATACTACAGCGACTTTGGTTGATGGATTACATAAATTTTCAGTTGCTGAAGTTAATGAAGTTGGAACAATCTTGTCTACTAGTGCTGTAGTGGAAGTGAATGTTGATACTTCGGGTGTAGGTGTATCAAGTGTTGTAATGGAGCCATCTAATATTGTGGATGCCGGTTCGTCTGTAACGATAAAATTATATGTTACAGGAAAACTTTCAAAAGCATCTTTGATATTGGCAGATAATATTTACGAATTAACTGCTGATCCTCAAGGTTTTTACGCTGGACAAGTTCCTGCTCCAACAGAATTTGGTGATTATCCTTTGAGTTTTGTTTTGAAAGATGAACTTGGTAATGAATCCAAGGTTGATAATCAAGCGACTTTGACTGTTAAAGGACAGCTTACAGTTCTTGAAGTAGTGGGAGATGTTTCTGGATTAATAGCAACTCCTGAGGATAAAAGGGTAATTTTAAATTGGACCCCAGTTACTGATTCTACTAATCCAATTAAAAATTATCGAGTTTATGTGGGTAGTTCTCCTACTGAATTGACTACGGCTATTGATACTTTTACGAATGCTACTACTTGGTATGTTCCTAATATTGAAAATGGAACTGAATATTATTTCGCGGTAGTTGCAGTTGATGCAAAGGGAAATGCAAGTGCTCATTTTAGTAATATTGTTACGGCTACTCCAAATCCATTAGTGGTTGAAGTTCCGGATCTTGATATTGAACTAGGAGTTGGTGGAGCTGATGATTTGGGTGAAATGGAGGAGGATGCAAGTAAATCCGGACCGGAAGTGCTTTGGTTAATACTTGTTTCTGCTATAGGAGGTATTTGTTATAGTGAAACCGCTAGACGCAAAAAGGTTTAGTTGTTAATATTCCGGCGTGTGATTTATAAAACCATATGTCGAAATTTCAATTAATCAGTTTTCTTGCAAACTTTGTTGTAATATTCAGAGACTTAATTACTTATGCGATTATTGCGAGGATTATTATGTCTTGGTTTACAATGGGACAACATACTCAGGGAAGAATTGCGTTGTTCTTGAAGGGCGTTACTGATCCTGTTTTGAATGTTGCCAAGAAGCTTCCTCATAAAATTGGGATGATCGATTTGTCTCCTATGATAGCCTTAATAGGAATTGATTTGCTGTGTAGATTGGTTGTTATTTTATTGTCTAAAATATAAAATCGATGTTGCAAATTTACGATTCATATTTGAAAAAGAAAGTAGATTTTGAACCTCTTGATGAGAAGGATAAGATCGTCAAGATGTATGTTTGTGGGCCTACTGTTTATGATAAGGCTCATCTTGGGCATGGAAGAAGTGCGGTGTCTTTTGATGTGGTGAGAAGATATTTAGAATATAAAGGATACGAAGTGAAGTTTGTTTCAAACTATACCGACATTGATGATAAAATGATTAATAGAGCGAAAGAGGAAGGGATTACCGTGTCTGAATTGGCGGATAAAGTTATTCCGATATACGAAAGAGATTATAAAGCTTTGGGGATAAAAACTCCTACGGTACAACCTAAGGCTACGGAACATATTGAGGAAATAAAAAAGATTATTGAGATGCTTTACGAGAAGGGATATGTTTACACAATTGATGATGATGGAATTTATTTTGATGTTTCGAAATCTGAGGATTATGGAAAATTGTCAGGACAAAGTTTGGATGAATTGAAAATGGGAGCGAGAATTGATGTTAATGATAAAAAGAAAAATCCATATGATTTCGCTGTTTGGAAATTTAAAAAAGAAGGTGAGAATGATTTCTGGGATAGTCCTTGTGGTTCAAGAACTCCGGGCCGTCCTGGTTGGCATATTGAGTGTAGTGCGATGACTTGGAAACATTTGGGTGAAAAGTTTGATATTCATGGAGGTGGATTGGACTTGAAATTTCCTCATCATGAGTGTGAAATTGCTCAATCTTGTGGAGCTTTCGGGAAAGGCACTTTTGCGAAATATTGGATGCATAATGGATTTATTCAGGTAAATAATGAAAAGATGAGTAAGAGTCTTGGGAACTTTTTTACTTTGGAAGATATTTTTGCGAAATATGATCCGCAAGTTGTGAGATTTATGTTTTTGCAAACTCACTATAGAAATCCGATTAATTTCTCGGATCAGTTGCTGGAACAGGCGAAGGCGGGATTGGAAAGAATACATGGGTTCGTGAGAACTCTTGAGGACTATAAAAAGAATTTTCTTTTTGATCCAGTGAAGCCGACTCATTCTTACGCTTTATCAAAAGTTTTTGAAAGTGCTATGGATAACGATTTTGATACTTCTGGAGCTCTTGGAGCTTTATTTAATACCATTAACATGTTTAACGTTCATAAAGATGATAAAGATGGATGTGTTGATCTGGATGGACTTATTAAACAACTTAAGGAACTTGATTCAGTTCTTGGAGTTATTTATCCTTATGGAAAAGATCGAATTGACGAGAGCGTTGAAAAGCTTATTGAACAGCGCGGGGAAGCTCGTAAAAATAAAGACTTCAAAAAATCCGATGAAATTCGTGACGAATTATTGAAAAAAGGAATTGTTCTTGAGGACACTTCAAGCGGTACTATTTGGAAGAAGGCTTAGAACATTCTGTAAATCTTATCGATATCCCCTGCTCCCATTGTGATAATGATATCGAATTTGGAGTGATTGTTTTTGATATAGTCAGACGTGGCTTTTAATCCGTTGCCGTTCTTGACGTTATCGTGATGTTTTTTGATTTCGTTTACCAAGATGTCTGTTGAAACTTTTTTAGTTTCTTCTTCGCTATCACGGACTTTATAGATATTAGGGATGATTACTTCATTGACATCGCTAAAAGCTTTTCCTAAATCTTTTAAGAAAAATCTGGTTCTACTGAATTGATGAGGTTGATAAACACATAAAATTTTCTTTTCTGGATATTTTTCGCGAATTGCCTGAAGGGTGGTTTTAATCTCTGTAGGGTGATGAGCGTAGTCATCTATGAAAATCGTTTTACCAAGATGCTTTCTTTTGATTTCCATTCTACGCCAAGTCCCTTTAAATCCTTTTAAAGATTGTTCTATTTTTTTGTACGGAATGTCTAAGAGAGTGCATGCTAATGCCGCCATGGCTCCGTTCTTAATATTGAATTTTCCGGGGACTTTTGGCTCTATTTTAATCTCTTGTTCAAGTTTTTTACTCAGCTTAATGACGGTGGCTTTTGTGTATTTTTCGAGAATTAGGCTGTTTTTATCTTCAGGGTTGATGACTAAGTAGCCGGTTTTAGGAATTTTTTTGACTAATTCTATAAAGGCACTTTGGTAGTCTTTTAAATCTTTGTAATAATCGAGATGATCTGCTTCGATATTGGTTACTACTAAAATCGTAGGAGTGAAATTTAAAAATGATCTTTTGTATTCACAGGCTTCGATTACTAAATATTTGCTTTCCCCTACTCTAAAGTTTCTATTATGAAATTCTCTCATCTTTGTTCCGATAATTACTGAAGGATCTAGTTCTGCGTCGGTAATTATTTTAGCGATCATAGCTGTCGTGGTTGACTTCCCGTGAGCTCCGGCGATGGCTATGGTGAAATGATCATTTGTTAACTCTCCTAGCGCCTCTGGGTAAGTTAAGCATTTTATTTTAAGGGTGTGTGCTTTTTGTAGTTCTACGTTCTCTTTTGGAATTGCTGGAGAATAAATTACGATATCTGTTTTTGTTGAGAGATTTCCTGATTTATGGCCAATGGTAACTTTTATGCCACTTCTTCTCAGGGAAGAGATTGTTGCTGAGTTATGCAAATCAGATCCTGTAATTTTCTTATTTTTAGCATGCAAAATTTGAGCAAGGCCGGAAGTTCCGATTCCTCCTATCCCGATAAAATGGATGTTTTTTGCTTCGAGTAGTTTCATGATTTATTTTTACTGTTTTTATTTTAGCTTAATTGATTTTAAAAATAAACTATGCTAAGTTTTTTTCGCATAAAATAAGGGCAAAAAAATGTCGGCGACTTTATCTCATACATCTAGCCTAACTAAGCTTATCATCATCGTTGAGTTCGCTTTGGTGGCTTATTTGCTTTATTCGTTAACAAAAAATATTTATAGCAGTTATTTAATTGATCAATATATTGAATCTTTCGAAAAAGAAAATGCGGTAATAGAACAGGAAAATAAACAAAAGAATGATGATTATTTATATTTTACTTCAGAGGAGTATATAGACAAGATTGCCAAACAAAATCTAGGATTAGTTAATCCGGGAGAAGAAGTTATTATTTTATCGCCGGAGGTTTTAGCTCAAGATGTTGAAAATCCTGAAACGCAGGAAGATAATGGTGATTACGCTAAATCTTCTGAGAAGTCTAATCCGCAGTCTTGGTGGGATTTTTTCTTTGGTGATTGACTTTAAGATTTTTTTTGAGTATCTTTCGTGAGCTTTGAAATTGTCGCGGGGTAGAGCAGTGGCAGCTCGTCGGGCTCATAACCCGGAGGTCGGCGGTTCGAATCCGTCCCCCGCAACCAGATTTTCAGAAAGGTTATGTAAAAATTAGTTTCATATCTCGTGGTTGTAGGGGTATAGTTCTTTGAGGTAAAAAATTAACCTCATTAACATGACAATTCCTAGCTTTTTGACAGAAGACAGGGACTGCGATTATAAGATCCCTCTGTACGTTCCTACGGTTGTTCGAGCTACCTCAATTGCTTCCAAGAAGGATCGTTTTAAGGCGATTCAGGAGAGTGGTTATAATGTTTTCAGGCTTGATTCCGAGAATGTTACGATAGATCTATTAACTGATTCAGGAACAGGAGTTATTTCTGATATTCAATTGTCAAAAATGATGCTGGGAGATGAATCTTATGCCGGAGCGACAAGTTTTTATAAATTAAAAGACTCTGTTAATTTTATTACAGGTCTTCCCTATGTTATTCCTACTCACCAAGGTCGTGGGGCTGAGAAAACTCAAAATGCGGTAATGACATCTCCTCTGGTACGCAAAGAACAAGAAAGATTGATTAAGGAAAATGGCAAAAATTTTAGTGCTGAACAAGTAAGACATGCGATTGATTGTCGAGGAGATTTTATTCCTGAGGTATATATTCCTGGAAATACTCAATTTGATACTACTGTTGGGCATATTGAATTTGCGCATGGAATTCCGATAGATTTGACTATTGATGAAGGGAAAGATGCTTCTAAGGATCATCCTTTTAAAGGCAATATTGATATTTTGAAATTGGAAAAATTTTTGGGTGATTTGGCGAAGAAATTTGGAAAGACAAATGTAAAAGATCACGTGCCTTTCGTTCTTTTGACTATTACTTGTAATTCGGGTGGTGGACAACCTGTGTCTATGGCTAACATTAAAAAGACTAAGGAAGTCGTTGGAAAATATTCGCTACCTTTGTTTTTTGATGCGGCTAGATTTGCGGAAAATGCTTTCTTTATTAGGGAAAGGGAATCTGGTTATGGGGATAAAGCGATTAAGGCGATTGTGAAGGAAATGTTTAGTTATGTTGATGGTTGTACAATGAGTGCAAAAAAAGATGCGATTGTGCCAATGGGTGGATTTATAGCTGTAAGGGATAAGGCTTTGTATGAAAATTTAGCTAATGCCAATATTCTTTTTGAGGGATATAAGACTTATGGTGGAATTTCGGGGATGATGATGGAAGCTTTGGCACAGGGTCTGATGGAATCAACTGAATATGATTACTTGAAAGACAGAATCTCATTAGTGAGATATTTGGGAGATAAATTATCTGAAAAGGGTATTCCAATTGTGAAACCAGTTGGTGGACATGCTGTTTTTGTTGATGGAAGAGCATTTTATAAAGGGATTATTCCTGAAGATCAATTCCCTGCTCAAGTGTTGACGGCTTATTTGTATATTGAGAGTGGCATACGTGCTGTAGAAATAGGATCTTGTTTGGCTGGACGTGATCCAATTACTTATGAAAATAAAAGGCCTTCTTTGGATTTAATGAGACTTACTATTCCACGAAGAAAATATGGCCGTGATCATATGGACGTTGTGGTTAAAGCTTTGGACTTCTTGTACCAGAATCGGAAAAAGGCAAAAGGTCTTAAGATTATTGAAAGTAGTGAGCCAAAAATTGGGATTAGGCATTTTAGTTGTATGTTCAAACCAATGGACTAAGAAAGATAAAATCTTGCTTTTCGATGCATTTCCATTAAAATGCGTCTGTTAAAAATTGAAAAATTGGCATGGCAGGGTAGCTCAGTTGGTAAGAGCGCCGGATTCATAACCCGGAGGTCGACAGTTCGAATCTGTCTCCTGCTACCATTGTGTTAAATGGCTTCTATTGTGGAGTTTGGGGTGTTTGAGGTGTCTCGGGTTCGA